>JAZDIG010000023.1:0-17161 GCA_043805105.1 Candidatus Glassiibacteriota bacterium
TCCACCCGCTCCGCGGCCCGGCTGAACTCCCTCCTGCCTTCCCGGCTGAAAGCCCGCTCCAGGGCCTCCTCGATACTGAGCATAAGCAGGTTGCTGCGCGTGGTGGATTCGAACAGCTCGAGCGCCCGGCGGTATTCTTCACCCTCGATCCGCGAGCCGGCAGGCAGATGCGCCAGGCCGGTCTGGGTGAAGCTGCCGAGGTACTTGTGGAGGCTGTTGAACACCAGGTCGCAGCCCGGCTGGCCGACAGCGGAGGCAGGTGCGCCGGCGGTGAACGGGAAATGCGCGCCGTGGGCTTCGTCCACTGCCAGGAGCACTCCCGTTTCACGGCAGCGGCCGGCGATTCTGCCGATCTCGATCCCAGTCCCCTCGTAGCCCGGATTAGTCAGCACCAGGGCGGACACCCGGCCCGTGAGACGGTCGAGGCTGGCCAGGATTTCCTCTTCCCCCGGGATCGTGCCGGCGGTGGGGATGAACTCCGGTTCGAGGCCGGCCAGGATCGACCCGTTGATGAAGGAAACGTGGCTGTTACGGGCCAGGAGCACCCGGCTCCCCCGGCGGGAAAGCGCCAGGCAGCCGGCCAGGATCCCCTGGGTGGTGCCGCCGGTGAGGAAAAAAGTCCGGCCCGTCCCGTAGAGCCGGCTGAAACTTTCCTCGTAGGCCGCCAGACTGTCCGGTCTCAGGTAGGGCCGGTCCAGCCGGTACAATTCATCCGGAAATACGCCACCCCGGCCCGCCGTTCCCTGGTGAGCCGGGGTGTAAAGGCCGAGCTGGACATCAGGAGCGTAGGTAGTTACCAGCCTGTATATCGACTTCTCTTTCTGCATTGTTTGCTTTTCCGAGGTAGATCGGTTCGAGCGCCTCCAGCGGCCGGCGCAGCGATTCGAGGCTGATCCCCCGGCGCATCGCCAGCAAGAGGCCGGCGGCTTCGAGGTAGCTGTCCACGTAGTAGATTCTGCCGGTGCCCGCCGGAATCTTCAGCGCCTCGGGGTCGGTGTTGGCGATCGTGTGGTTGCCTCGCACCAGGACGATCGGGACGTTCTGCTCCAGGGCGGTGAAAAAGACGATGTTTCCCACCGAATTGGCAGGCATCACCACTGCGGATACATCGGCGGCGGCCACTCTCCGGCAGGTGTTGGAGACCGGCGTGCCGGGTTTGACCGGCCGCGGCGAGCGGGCCAGGCCCTTGATCACCGAACCGATGTAAGAGGTCGAGATCAATTCGGCGGCGTCCCGCGGGTCCACCAGTGTGCCGAACATCGAGTGCGACAGTTCGGCCAACAGCGGCGCATGGGCCGCTGTCATCCGGAACAGGGTCGTCGCCGTATGAGTCAGGATGGCTTCCGCCCCGCCCCACGGGTTAGGAATGTTTTCGCGGCTGTAATACTGCTGGCGGACGTGATCGTCCAGCAGCAGGGTGCTCGAGATTGCCGCCGCCCCCGCTCCCCGGCTCTCGATCACTTCCAGCCCACGCACCAGGTCCTCCATGGAGCTGAAGTCGGCCGAGGCGTGGCCGAAAGGACTGAACGTGCAGCGCGCCGACAGGCTCTTCTCGCTCACCACCACCGGATCGACCGTGATGCCGCCGGTGGCGCGCATGGCGTTGACCGCGTTCAGGACGTTATTCATGAAACGCTCTTCACGCGGGTTCTCGATCAGTACGCCCAGCTTGTCCGGGCCTTTCAGGTCGAGTTCCAGATGACCCAGCATCAGCCGGGTGATCAGGTTGCCTTCGAGATAGAATATGTTGTCGATGGCATTGTAGATATCCGAGGCGGTCACCGAATTGGGATTGGTGATCAGCCAGTCGCAGGCACTGGCCAGCAGGTTGACACTGGGCGTGGCATCCCCAGCGAACCCGCCGATTTCCGCCCGGATACCGGTCGGGATGATACTGACCACCACGAACGGATCCCGGCCCGCCCGGTTGGGTACCGGCTCGAACTCCAACAGCGATGGCCAGACCGGCCGGCGGTCGGACTGCAGAAACGAACCCTCGAAAATGAGCTTCCCATTGGTGGCGTCGACCAGGATCAGCCGGACCAGTTCGCCACTGGTAAGCCGGGCTTTCCTGATGCGCGCCGCCAGTTCGGTCCAAACCCGGCCCTCCGGCGGGCATTCTATCGCAAAAGAGCGGGTTTCGATGGTTGCCCTATGCATCTCGTGTTTTCCCCATCTGAAAGGTCAAGGGGCAAATGTCGAGGTCTGTACTGCCGCCCCGACCGGAAAATCGCAATTGTTTAAAGCGAGGTAATCATCCTGGGCGTGGGCAACCTGTCCTGGTTCTGTCCAGGATATGGTATACGCGCCGGGGAATATTGAAAATAAATTACCTGAAACTGATTAGCAGACGGGAAAAGAAGGCTCAAATCCTAAGGAAAACTCTGATAGAGGCGGGATAACATTTGTCCAGCGACGTGCCATTCATGAGGGAACGCCGGATAAGTCGGCGCCAGACGGCATGACGACAGGAACGGGATAATATTGAAAGGTATTTAACCAACTCCGGCTCTTGCTCAAAGAGTGGATTTTGAATCGATATCGCTCTCCCCGTGTCAACGGTTCAAAGGACATCATTGATCAAAGACAAGTGATAATATCCCGGGAAAATTAATTTGTCAAGTATTTTTGCAGCGTATTGATACAATAGGTCGAATTATTTTTACACAAGCCCACAATTACTGGTAGTCGAGGGGCTCTGGTTGGCTTTCTGCCAAACACGCTCCGAATAATGAGATTGAAATCGACGGATAGAAGCGGATAATATTTATCCTGCAACTATTAATCATTCAAGCAAATATACCGCGTAAAATAACCTCCGGAAGGCTCCGGCGGTAAAATAGTCGGGGCGGGCGGATCGGAACCTTCAATCCCCTGCTACCGCGGATTCTGGAAAATCCCGGCTCGCCGGAGAATTCTACGGATATACGGGTATATAGTACTGCATTGCTTAAAATCTCTTTTTGTATCGATCTCAGTCCCGCCAGCCGCTGCAGGCGACATGCTTGCCGGGGATTCTTCTGTCTTACTGAACTATTGTTCACGGCGCGGAAGGAGTCCGAGCTTTCGCACCTCGTGCAGGAGCAGGAGGGGCGCGAGTGGGCTGACAGCGCCTTGAAAGACTGCTACTCCTGGGTTGCCTGCAAAATGAACAATTGTCCTGGCTGGATCAAACAACTTGACTAAAAAATCCTTTTACCCGATACTCTTACGCGGCATTTTACTTTTAAAGTGACGGTTTGTGTAAATGGATGAAATTTTTCTTAATGCCATTCTAAATCTTTTTGCCATCCATACTTCCATGCTTGGTACGGAATCCAGGGCCAAGGCGAGGAAGATCATCGAGCTGTACCTGGTAGAAAATCTCCACATCACATCTCCCGAAATCTACCTCAATCTGTTCGACGCCCTGCTGCAGGTCCATGACGATACGGGCGAGCTCTCACTTCAGGATCAATCCACGGCGGTCGCCGATATCGCCGGCAACCTGAAATACAGGCTGCCTCGGTACGAGCAATATATTTTCCTGATTCGTTACATTGAACTTACCGTGGCCGGGGGTTCCGGAGAAAGCGCTCTCAAACTGGTCGAATCGGCAGCGGAAACACTGCTGATCAGCGAGAAACAGTTGGCGGAAATCTACACATTTATTCAATCTCCATTCAATATGCGCCGTCTGACCGACAACTTCCTCATTCTTTCCCGCAAAAAAGTCTCCGGAGAGAGGGCATTCCAATGCCTTGTCAAGCCCGGCTTCAAGGGAGACTTCAGCGTCCTGCGCTTGAGTGAAGTGGGAGCTTTTCTCGTCACTGCCGCGAACAGGAACACCATTTCGCTGAATTCAGTGCCGTTGCCGGCGGGCAGTTTTCATCTGCTCCAGCCGGGAGTCATTATCCGCGATGAGCGGGGGATGCGGATCTATTATTCTGAAATTACCGCGCATTTTTCGAACAGGGCCAAGACCGGCCGTAAGCTGGTTTTTTGCGGTGAAAACCTGGAGTTCCGCTATCCTGGCAGCGAAAGCGGCTTGCATAATTTCAGTTTTTCTGAAACAGGCGGCATTCTGTTAGGTGTGATGGGAGTCAGCGGAGCAGGCAAGTCCACTCTTTTAAGTATCCTCAACGGCCAATTGCGCCCGGATTCCGGCCGAGTTCTGATCAATGGGGTTGATTTGCACGCCGAGTCATCCAGGCTCGAGGGCGTTATCGGCTACGTACCGCAGGACGATCTCTTATTCGAGGACTTAACCGTATTCGAGAACTTGTACTACAATACTTCGCTCTGCATGGCGAACCTGGAGGCAGAGGAGCGCACCCGGCGCGTGGAGGAAATGCTCGATGAACTACAGCAGTCTCACACCCGGGATCTCAAGGTCGGCTCTCCTCTGGATAAGACGATCAGCGGGGGCCAGCGCAAGCGTCTGAATATTGCCATGGAACTGATACGTGAACCGGCGATCCTGTTTGTGGACGAGCCTACTTCCGGGCTTTCCTCATCCGACTCGGAAAACGTCATGGCCCTGCTTAAGGCCCAGGCGACCAAGGGGAAGCTGGTCGTGGTGGTAATCCACCAGCCCTCGTCGAGAATCTTCGAGATGTTCGACAAGCTCTGGGTTCTCGATCAGGGGGGATGGCCTATTTACGACGGCAACCCGCTCGATGCCATCCTGTATTTCCGCAAGGCCATCCATCTGGCCGGCATGGAAGATTACGCCTGCCCTCATTGCGGCAATTTGAATCCCGAACAGCTATTCGAGATAGTCGAGCTGAAGGAGGTGGGAGAATCGGGGAGCTATACCAGGGAACGCCGGATATCCCCCGAGCACTGGAACGAAAAGTACCGCAAACAGCGTGAAAAAGAAAAAAAGCCCGAAGCCTGCGCCGGTGATGATGCAGGCGCGATAGAGAGAAGGCTGTGGCGTCCGGGATGGCTCGGCCAGCTGAAAGTCTTTTTTCAGCGTAACTTCAAAGGGCGCCTGAACAACCACCAGTACATGTTGATAAACCTGCTCGAGCCGCCGCTGCTGGCGCTGCTTACCGCGTGGCTCTCGCATGGCTCCCGCGGCGTCGATTATGTCTTTATGGAGAACGAAAACCTCGGCGTTTACTTCTTCATCAGTGTCATAGTGGCCCTGTTTCTGGGTTTGAGCGTGAGCGCCGAAGAGATTTATCGCGACAGGAAGATACTGGTGCGAGAGGGCTTCCTCAATTTGAGCTGGTCCTCCTATATCGCCTCAAAAACCATTTACCTCGCCCTTGTTTCGGCGATACAGATGGCGATGTTCACAACGGTGGCCAACTCCATCCTCCAGATTCCGGACATGTTCTGGAGTACCTGGCTGGTGCTTTTCTCCTGCGCGATGGTTTCCTGCGTGACCGGACTTATCATCTCCGCCACCTTCGAATCCGCGGTGACAATCTATATCCTCATCCCATTACTGCTTGTACCCCAGATGATGCTCGGCGGGGCGGTGATCCCCTTCGATAATCTGATCCACAGGCAGGCCGGGAACCGGAACACTCCGCTGGTGGCTGACATCATGCCTTCCCGCTGGGGGTACGAGGCGCTGGCAGTCGAGCAGTACACTTCCAACCGTTACATGCGCCATTTCCTGAATGACAAAAATACTATCTCCCAATTTGATTACATGTTAAATTCCCACATTCCGGAAATGCGGTCACTGGCGGATTTCCCCCTGCTGGAAACGGATTCCGAAAACAGACCGGCGGAAATCGCTCGAAAGCTTGCCGCACTTGCCAACGAAGTGGGCATACTGGAAAAACGCACCGCCCTGATTGCCAATATCGAGCCTGGCGAGTTGGAGCCGGCGGCTTATTCGAGAGAGGTACGCGACCGGATCAGGGAATTTTTGCAAAAGGCGATCGAACATTACCGCTCGCTCAGGAAACAAGCGGCCGAAAATGTATCTTCCACCGAGAATAAGCTTAAACAGGAGCTGGGCAGGGAAGGCTTCAAGGAACTGGAGAGTCGGCATTACAACAAGGATATCGCCGAATTGGCTTTGAACAAGCTCAACCTCGAACCTGTACGCCTGTCCGGCGACAGGCTGGTTCAGACGAGCTGTCCTATCGCCCAGGAGCCGGAATCGAAGTGGGGCAAAGCGCATTTCATGTCAGCCGAAAAGAAAATCGGCTCCATTCGCCTGCACACCATGCCGTTCAACGTCGCGGTAATGTGGGGCCAGATTATCGTGCTTTATGCAATTCTCTATTTTTCACTTTTCCCTCTAATAATGAATGTGGGCGGTATAATAGCCAAAAAGCTCAAAAGTTAAAAGTGTACTTGGCTGGTTTGCATACCAGGTGAAACCCTTGATTTGATCTGCTGAATTTTATTATCGCTCGCTTGAGAAAATAGTATTAGCTTGACGAGGGCCGGGAAGGCGGGAAAAAGCTGTTATGCAAGGCTAAGTGTCGCCTGTTTGTGTAAGCAATAGGCAGAAATGGGAAATCGTCATTTATATAATTGAAGGTCAAAGCAGTAATAGTCTTATTATCAAAGGGAGGTCGGAAATGTCCAGACGTATATTTTCTCTGACTTTTGCGGCGGCGATTATCCTGTTGGCCGCTGTGCCGGCGAGGACTCAAGAGGACAAGGTGGCAAAAATCAACCAGTACGTGGATCAGTTTTTAGCGATGATTCCCAAAGATTACGAATTGATGAGGAAAGTACAGCTCATCAAAGACGCCGACCTTACTTACCAGAACAGCCTCACAGTGTCGGTTTCGGACGTACTGGACTGTAAGAATAAGGGTGAAATGCGTCTTCTACTTGGGATGTACATATTCGACTCGAACTATGCCATGTTGTTTGACAAAAGGAAAGAATTACAGGAATCCTGGGAGTTCGGCTTCCACAGTGCAATGGAAAAGCTGGCGCTGCAGGGCGAGGCCGGTGTCGCCATGTTCCCTGCGGCGGATTTGAAAACCATCATCGAGGACCCCACGAACCCGGAACATCGGCTTATTTTAATAAGAGACATAAATAGCCAGGTCGAGGCCATCCTCAAGCAAGCCAGGGAAAAACCGGAATTTCTGGAAGTCGTCGTGGATGAGTTTTACGGCACGATTATCGAAGGCCTTTACGTTGTCTGCAACCTGGCGCTAAACGAGGACCTCAGCGGGACAAAGATGGTCGCCCTATTCAATGGGCTGCAGCAGAGTTTGGGAGGGTATGCGAAAGTGGAGGTCATCTTCGCCGGCGATGAATATTTTGAAGGGATGATCAAGAAAGGTGAGCGCGCTAAGGTGTTGAATCCTATTAACACCCTGCTGGAAACCAGCAGCGGAAAGCTCAAAGTTGAAGATATGAAGAAGATCCTTTCCATCATCGAGCCGGTTAGAAGTCAGGTTATCCGGAAATGTAAGTGACACGACTGGACGCCGCACGATCCCTGCTTGAATGCCTTTTGGAGTAGCTGATGGATTTGATGCCGGAGGTTCGGAAGGGAGCTTGGAATAGCGCGATTTGTCACGGAAACCGGATGACCAATCGCATTGCGTGACAGAAATCTTATAACTTATTGAAATTTATGGTCGGGGCGGGCGGATTTGAACCGCCGGCCTCCTGCTCCCGAAGCAGGCGCGCTAACCGGGCTGCGCTACGCCCCGACATTTTCCAGGCTCGGCTGCTTTTCGTTCAAAGACTTTTAAAATATAAATTTTCGGTCAATTTAGCAAGTCGAATTGTAATTCGTTAGTACTTTCCGCCGTTCAGTGCAAAACGTACTTGAAGACCACAAATCCGCCCGCCAGAAGCACCACGAACAGTATACTCAGCAGATTGAAATAGCGATCGATGAAGCTCCGGATGGAGGAGCCGAACCTCCGGATAAGCCCGGCCACCAGGAAAAAGCGCGCGCTGCGGCTGAGTACGCTGGCCAGCAGAAAAATGCCGAAATCTATTTCGAACACCCCGGCGCCCACCGTGATCAATTTGTAGGGAATGGGCGTAAAGCCGGCGGTGAACACCACCCAGAAATTGTATTTGTCGTACAGGCTGCCGATCTGTTCGAAGGTCTGGGGAGTGAAACTGGGCACGTACTGGAAAAAGTACGGCCCGACCACGCCCCAGACCATATAGCCGATCAGGTAGCCGGCGGCCCCGCCCAGGACCGAGGCGAGGCTGCACCAGGCGGCGAACCGCATGGATTTTTTGGGCTCCCCGATGCAGAGCGCAATGAGCAGGGGATCGGGCGGGATCGGGAAGAAGGAGCTTTCGGCGAAGGCGAGCACCGATAGCGCCGCCGCGCCGAAAGGCGTTTCGGCCCAGTGCAGAACCCAGTCGTAGAGCCGGCGCATCAGATTACGGCTGCGTGCCGCGGTGTGGCCGTCGAGGCCGAGGTGGTCGTTCATCCGGGCCAGGCTTCCTTTCCGATCAGCGGCACGAAACGGCAGCTCTCACCCTCGGTGCGCTCGTACTTGTCCGCCGTTCTTCTGATCAAGACCAGCCTCGCTTCCTCGGCGCTGCCCACCGGAATCGCCATCCGGCCGCCGGGGGCGAGCTGACGCAGCAACACCGGCGGCGGTTCGGGTCCGGCCGCCGCCACCACGATCGCATCGTAGGGTTCGTAGCGGCTCCAGCCCAGGGTGCCGTCCCCCACCCGGATGTTGACGTTGTAGATGTCGAGCCGGTCGAGGATCCGGCGGGCGCGGCGCGCCAGCTCCTCGATCCTTTCGATGGTGAACACTCTTTCGACAAGCTTCGCCAGCAGCGCGGCCTGAAACCCGCTGCCGGTGCCCACTTCGAGCACTTTTTCGCGGCCGGTCAGTTCCAGCAGCTCGAGCATGCGCGCCACGGTCGAGGGCTGCGAGATAGTCTGCCCCTCGCCGATCGGCAGGCTGGCGTTGATGTAGGCCTTCCCGGCCAGCGCCTCCGGCACGAACAGATGCCGCGGCACCGCCTCGAACGCCCCGAGCACTCGCCGGTCGGTGAGGCCCAGGCCGGCGAGCTGTTCTGCCAGCGCCAGCCGCTGCCTGTCGTAGGACTGGTTCAGCTTGCCCTCCGGCCCCCTCTTTCAGTCAGTCGTTCAGCTCGGAATCGAACCCGCGGAACTTGTCCAGACTGGGGTAATGGGTGAGGTCCAGGTGCAGCGGCGTTACTGATAGGTAGCCCTGGCCGACCACGTGGAAGTCCGAATCCTCGTCACCGTACCAGTCTGGGTTCACTCCGCCGATCCAGTAATAAGACCTGCCCCGGGGATCGGTCTTTTCCACCACGCTTTCAGCGTAATGGCGACGGCCCAGCTTGCTGAACCGGGTGCCTTTCAGGTGGAGGCTGCTGATCGGCAGGTTGATGTTGAACAGGACGTTTTCCGGCCAGTCTTCATCCAGCAGCCGCGCCAGCAGGAGGCCCAGGATTTCCCGGCAGCGTCCGTCCTCGATCCGGGCCAGGTCGCCGGAGGAGATGGCCGCGGCGCGGCTGCCCAGGAGGCAGCCCTCGAACGCTCCCGCCACCGTACCCGAATAGGTGACGTCGTCTCCCAGGTTCGGCCCGTGGTTGATCCCGCTCAGCACCATGTCCGGCATCCGGCCGTCCAGGAGCCGCTGACTGGCCAGCAGGACGCAATCGGAGGGAGTGCCGTCCACCGCATAACTGTCCTCGGCGAAACGGTGCATTCTCAGCGGCCGGTGCAGGGTGATCGCGTGGCTGCAGGCGCTCTGCTCGGTTTCCGGCGCCACGATCAGCACTCGTCCCCGCGGCTTCATCAGGTCGGCCAGCGCGGCCAGACCCCGCGCCCGGTAACCATCATCGTTAGTCAGGAGAAATACTCTATCGCTCAAGCTGCGCCTGTCTCTGAATCGTCTGATTCTGTGAACATCCGCCCATGCAAAACAGAAGGCAATATAGAAGCCGGGAAACCGCAAGTCAACAGGCCCCGGCCCACTATTAAGTGGTTTCGCGCTCCATCACCTTGCCGGCCAGGGCCACCACCCAGCTCCTGGGAAAGAGGCGGGTGACCAGGGCCGCGGCCACGCCCTGGCCCGGATAGACCGTGGTTTTCCGGCCGAGGTTTTTCAGGGCGAGCTCGACGATCCGGGCCGGATCGTCCATTTTCAGCTCCGGGGCCACCCTGCGCTTGAATTTCCGGGAGTTGGCCACCTCGTGGAATTCGGTGGCAGTGCGGCCCGGGCAGAGGTTCAGCACGTCCACGCCGAGTCCTTTCAGCTCTCCGGCGAGACTCTCGCCCAGAAAGAGGTCGAACGCCTTGGTGGCGGCGTAGCAGGCGCTCCAGGGTCCTGGGAAAAAACCCAGCACCGAACTGACCAGGATCACCGCGCCCCTGCCCCGCTCGACCATCGCCGGCAGGAAGAGGCGGGCCAGGGTGGCGTAGGAGGTGCAGTTCGTGCTCACCATAGCCGCAATCATTCCTTCATCCATATCGCGGAACCGGCCGTGCCAGCCGAAACCGGCGTTCAATACCAGGAGTCCCACCGGCCGGTCGCCGACCGCCGCGGCCAGGCTGGCGGTGGATTCCGGCCGAGCCAGGTCCTGCTCGATCACCAGGGTTTGGACTCCGTGGTCGGCTTCCAGTTGACTGGCCAGCTTTTCGAGCCGGTCGCGCCGGCGGGCCGCCAGCGCCACGTTCAGTCCATCCCGGGCCGCGGCCTGGGCGAAGTGCCAGCCGATTCCGGCGCTGGCCCCGGTTACCAGGCACCAGTCGCCGTAGCGCGTGAGGTTGTAGCTCACCGGTTCTCCCCTTTCATCCAGGTCTACTGCGCGATCACGACCATCGAATACAGGTTCATGCCGGGCAGGGTAAAAACGGCCACATTATCCTCGGCGGCGAATTCGAGCGCCAGGGGCTGGTCGCGCTCCGGGCTGAACAGCGTCACCGATTTGACCCGGCCCGGAAACTGCGGCCTGGCCCGCACGGTGAAGGCTGCGAGCGGGCGGTCCTGGTCGTAGTTGACGAAATGGACGATAGTCTCTTTCGATTGTTCGCGCCGGTAAATTTCCGCCGCGGTGGTCAGGGGCGCCTCCGCCTCCAGCGACAAGCCGCCGGGCAGATTTTCTGTCAGCGCCTGGCAGAGCTGGTCGTGGTTGGCCGGCAGGACCCACTGCGCGGCTGGCAGGGGCCAGCGCTCCCAGGGGGTGATTGCCATCCCCGGAACGATTTCCGGCACGTACACCAGCCGGCCGCTGCCGACTTTACGCACCGTGACCGCTTTCGGCTTTTCTTTCAGGCCCATCAGCCCCAGGAGCGGATTGAGCCGCCTGGCCCGCCGGAACTCGTTGTAATCGGCGGTATTGCCGGTAAAGAGCACGGCGCCGCCCCGGCTGGCGAACTGTTCGAGCCGGCCCACGTTTTCAGAACTCAGGCTTTCCTGGCCGGCCAGAACTATCGCCCGGTAGCGCGAAAGTTCGTGCATGTGTTCGTCGAAAATGATGTCGAATGGAACGCGGTGCTGGATCAGCACTTGTTCGGCCAGGGTGACAGCGATCCAGCAGTCGGCGATGCTGTAGGCCATGGAGGGCCAGCTGCGCAGAACGGCCACATCGGTGACGTTGTCGGTGGCGGTGTAGTAGCGGTCGTTGTACTCGCGGAAAATTCGGCCAGGGGAGAGAAGATTCCCTGGTTGTAATGGTTATAGCCGGCGCCGATCCAGCCGAAGCCCTCCACGTACTTCTGGTTGTTGAAGGCCATCTCCTCGGCCAGGGCCACGCCGGGTGAACCGTCACTGCAGGCCATGTCCAACCGGCGGGCCATCTTGTAGCTCCTGATCTCGCTCACCAGGGCGCCGTTGCGCGGATCGAGTCCCGGCGCCGCTCCCTCGATGTCGAAACAGAAAAAGTCGCAGTCGCCGGCGAACAAGGGATGGTAGACGGCGTTGTACCAGTAGCGGTTGAGGCTGTAGAGACCCTTCAGGTTGAAGCCGGCCACCAGTTTCGGGTCGCGGCTCTTGATATGCCGGTAGAATTCGCGGCATTGGCTGGCCAGGCTCTCGCAGCGGAAGCGAATCCATTCCTGGAGGACGGGGTCGTCTACCGTCCTGACGTCTTCCGGCCGGTTGAACTCGTCCCATTCGTTGACTGTGATCCAGTCGGTGTCCGGGTAGCCGAACCGGGCCCTGGCCGTCTCCGGTGTGGGGTACTTCTTTTTCAGCCAGTGGTGGAAACCGTCGATACAGCGCTGGCAGCGGCAGCTTTTGGGCTCTTCCCGCAGGAAGTAATTGTCGAAAAAGAACTCATCGGCCTTGACCGTGTCGATACCCACGTCCAGTACCCGCTTGATATAGTCGCGGTAACCCTGTTCGTTGGGACACGGCATGTGGCGGAAAGTCTGGGTGCCCACCAGGTAGGGCACCGGCCGGTCGTACTGGTCGCGCTGTTCCCAGCTCACGGCCGCCGGGGTCTCCCGGTAAAAAGTTTCCACGAACATCGACCCGCCCACGTAGAGGCTGACTTTCATCCCCAGGCCGTGCATCACCCGGGTCATTTCGGCGCTGCGCCTGATCTCCGGCATTTCGAACGCCAGGCCGAATCCCTTGTAGAAGTGCAGCCGTTCGTAGCGTGACCCCAGGCGGGCCAGCAGGCGGACGTTTTCGGGGTCGTGCTGACGGTCATAGCGCTGCGGCCAATCCTCCGGCACGCCGCCCCTTCTCTGCCCGAACTGCAGCGGCTCGTGGCTGGGATGGGTAATTGCGGCCGCCTCCTTCTGCTTCTCCAATGCGCTGCGCTCGAAGCGCGACTGGCAGAACGCCGCCGTGGAAGCCAGAGCCACCAACAGAACAGTCCCGAACATCACGAGTTTTTTCATGACAGCCTCCTGGAACGATTACCGGCATTGAAGGCCCGTTCACTTTCTTCCGGGTAATTAGAAAATAACCGCCGCCGGGTAATTTGCAAGAATGAGGCGTCCTGCGGCGCGCACCGCCGCTCCGGCAACCTCCACCGTTTCAATTCGTTAAATATCTTGACACCGCCACGGAAGGAACGAATATTTCCATCCGGACTTGCAACAATTCTATCAGTCCGACAACCGGCCTTCCCGCATATCCTCAGCACGCGAATACAGGTTCAGCAAGGTTCGCCTCACCAATTTTTTGCGCAAGGGGGAACTCGATGAAACTGAAAGATACCGCCATATCCCGCCGGGATTTTCTTAAAAATTCATCGCTGGCGGCCGCGGCAGTCGGCGCAGCCGCCATGACCGCGCCGTTCTCCAGGCTGGCCGCGGCCCCGCCCAAGGTCCGGATGGCCCTGGTGGGCACCGGCGACCGCGGCAGCCATACCTGGGGTGTGGAACTATTGAGCGAGCTGGGCGACGCAGTCGAAATAGTGGGCCTCTGCGACGTCAACAAAAAGCGGGTGGAAGTGGCCAACCGCTGGATGGGCGGCAAGATCCCCACTTTTACCGACTTCGACCAGATGGTCAACACGGTCAAGCCCGACCGGGTGATGGTCACCACGGTGGACGCCTTCCACGCCCAATACATCTGCCGCACCCTGGAGCTGGGCTACGACGCGATGAGCGAGAAACCCCTGTGCACCACCGCCGAACAGGCCCAGCAGATAATCGACACCCAGAAGCGCACCGGCCGCCGGGTGGATGTCACTTTTAACGCCCGTTTCGGCCTGAGCTCGATGAAGGTCAAGGAGCTGCTGCTGGCCGGGGAAATCGGCGACCTCTATTCGGTGAACTACGAGGAGTTCCTCGACCTGGACCACGGCGCCAGCTACTTCCGCCGCTGGCACGGCCTCAAGCAGTGTTCCGGCACGCTCTTGTGCCACAAGGCGAGCCACCATTTCGATGAGCTCAACTGGTGGATCGCCGCCGACCCGGTGGAAGTAGTCGCCTACGGCCGGCTGAACAAGTACGGGATCAAGGGGCCTTTCCGCCACGCCAACTGCCGCCAGTGCATCTACAAGGACAAGTGCGAGTTCTACTGGGATATCACCACCAACAAAGGCTTCATGGAGCTCTACGTGGGCTGCGAGGACCAGGACGGCTACTACCGCGACGCCTGCCTGTTTCGCCGGGAGATCAGCATCCCGGACACCTACAGCGTTCAGGTGCGCTACGAAAACGGCGTGCTGGTCACCTACAGCCTCAACGCCACCGTGCCCTACGAGGGCCAGCTCATCGTGTTCAACGGCAGCCGGGGCCGGATCGAGTTGCGCAATTACAACAGCCAGCCCTGGGAGGTACCGCACGAGAGCGAGGTGCGTCTGACCCACGACTTCAACGACACCAAGCTGATCGTGATCGATCCCCAGAAAGGGGAATTCTACGAACACGGCGGCGCGGATTCGCGGATCAAGAAAATGATCTTCACCCCCTCCATGCCCGATCCGCTCTTCCAGCGGGCCGGCTTGCGGGCGGGAGTCATGAGCGCCGCGATCGGTATCGCCGGCTACACCAGTATCGACACCGGCCGGAAGGTCAGGATCGACGAGCTGGTGAAACTCGCCTGAAAAAGCCGTACCGCTGATTCTGCATGTATTCAGGCCCGTTCCCTTGTGGGGCGGGCCTTTCTCTTGTAACTTGATCAGGTTCGAACGATCTGCTGTGAAATTCAAACAGGTTGAACTGAGGCTTCCGCGATGAGAAAATTTCCCGTATTCCTGTTGTCGCTGTTTTCGGCCGCCTCCTGGCTGTTGATCGCGGCCGGCTGTTCCGGGCCTGAGACCCCGGCCGATCTGGTGCTCTACAATGGACGGGTGGTAACCGTGGACAGCGCTTTCACCATCACGAGCGCGGTGGCGGTCACCGGCGAACGGATTACCGCGGTCGGTTCGGACAAGGAAGTGCTGGCCCTGGCCGGGCCGCAGACCGAACGGATCGACCTGGCGGGGCGGATGGTGGTGCCGGGCTTGATCGAGGCGCACGCGCATCCTGACGGGGCCTCGCTGAGCGAGTTGGAAGGGCCGCTGCCCAACCCGCGAAACCTGAGCGCGCTGCTGGACTGGCTTTACGCCCAGGCGCATTCCCGGCCCGCCGGCGCCTGGATCGTCCACCCCAAGCTCTTCGCCACGCGTCTGGCCGAACTGCGGCCGCCGACTCTGGCCGAGCTGGATTCGGTGGCGCCGGAGCACCCGGTATTCCTCGACGGCTCGTTCGGCGGCTCGATCAATTCAGCGGCCATGCGCGCCAGCGGCATCACCGAAAAAACCGACAATCCAGGCCTGTTGCGCGACCCTGTCACCGGGAAACTGAACGGCAAGATCCGTTTAAGCGCGTTCGAACTGCTGAAGACACCGCCTGCGCCCGCGCTTTCGGTCCAGGAGCGCGCCCGGCTGCTGCTGAAGATGCTCTCCCTCTACAACCAGGTGGGATTCACCAGCTATACCGCCGGCGAAATGAAACCGGAGGCGGTCGAACTCTTCCGGTACATCCGGGAGCATGGCCCGCTCACTATCCGCGCCTATCTCAACATCCTGGTGCCGTTCGACTTCAAGCAGATGACCCTGGAGCAAATCCGCCAGGCGGTCGCCAAACTCCCCGGTCCCACCGGCAGCGGCGACGAATGGCTGAGGTTCGGTGCGCTCAAGACCTTCGCCGACGGCGGCATCCTGACCGGCACCGCCTACCTGCGCGAGCCCTGGGGACCCAAGGCCGCTGAAATTTTCGGCGTGACCGATCCCAGCTACCGCGGCATCCCGCGCTACACCGCCGAACAGTTCGCCCCGCTGGTGCAGGCCGGGGCCGAGGCGGGCTGGAAGATGACAGCCCATGCCACCGGCGGCGGCGCAGTGGACGGCATCCTGGATGCCTACGAACAGGTAAATAAAGTGGTGCCGGTGGCCCCGCTCAGGTTCTCGATCATTCACGGCAATTTCTTCGACCGGCAGGCCATCGAGCGCTGCGCTGCCCTCGGCGTAATCGCCGATGCACAGCCGGCCTGGTTTTACAAGGACGCCAACGCCATGCTCGACATCCTGGGCCCGGAAAGGATCAGGACTTTCCATCCCTACCGCTCCCTGACCGAAGCCGGCGTGGTGATCTCCGCCGGCAGCGACCACATGGTGATCGCCGATGATCTCGAATCGATCAATCCCTACAACCCCTGGCTCGGCCTCTGGGTCATGCTCACCCACCGCACCGAACGCGGGACTGTTGTCGAGCCGGAAGAGGCGATCACGCGCGAACAGGCTCTGAGCTGCTACACGATCAACAACGCCTATGCCAGCTTCGAGGAGAAGCTCAAAGGCTCCATCGAGCCGGGCAAGCTGGCCGACCTCGTGATAATCGACCGCGATTACCTCGCCTGCCCTCTCGACCAGGTTCGGGAAATCAAAGTGCTGATGACTGTAGTGGGCGGCCGCCAGGTCTGGCGTTCCGCCGGAATCTGACCGGAGGTACCGACCATGAGTAATCGTAAAACCATCCGGATGCGCGCCATGCTAAAATGCCTGCCGGTCTGGCTGGTCTGGCTGAGTTTCGCCTGCTCCGGCAGCAGGCAGCCGGCCGACCTGGTATTCTATAACGGCAAAGTGGTGACAGTGGACAGCGCGTTCACCGTGGCCCGGGCGGTGGCGGTGACCGGAGGCCGGATTGTGGCGGTGGGTTCGGACAAGGAAGTTCTGGCGCTGGCCGGGCCGCAGACGAAGACGGTGAACCTGGCCGGCAGATGCCTGCTGCCCGGAATGATCGAGGCGCACGCGCACCCGGAAATGGCCTCCCTGAGCGAGGCCGAGCGGCCGCTGGTCAACCCGCGCACGGTAAAAGAGTGCCTGGACTGGGTGAGCGAAATGGTGAAGCTCAAGGGGCTGGGCCAGTGGATAATCCATCCCAAGCTGTTTGCGACGCGCCTGGCCGAAATGCGGCCGCCGACCCTGGCCGAGCTGGATTCGGTGGCGCCCAAAAACCCGGTGTTCCTCAACGGCTCCTACGGCGGCTCGGTCAACAGCGCGGCCCTCGAAGCCAGCGGCATCACCGAAAAAACCGACAATCCGGGCCTGTTGCGCGACCCCGCAACCGGCCGACTCAACGGCAAGCTGCGCTTTACCGCCCTGCCCCTGCTCAAGCTCCCGGAAAATCCCGTGCGGTCGATCCCGGAGCGGGCCGAGGCGCTCGAAAAAATGCTCGCCCTCTACAACCGGGTGGGCTTCACCAGCTTCACCTCGGGCGCCCTCCGTCTGGCCGACACCACCCTCTATAACTATCTGAAAAGCCGCGGCCGGCTCTCCGTGCGCG
>JAZDIG010000024.1:0-8098 GCA_043805105.1 Candidatus Glassiibacteriota bacterium
CACCACCGGTAGCCGCCCTCGTCTGCGGACCGGATCACCAGCAGGAGGTAGAGACATGCTGTTCCGCTCGATCACGACTCTTCTCGGCCTGGTCCTGGCCTGCCGGGCCGTTCTCTTCGCCGCCGCCAATCTCGCCGTGGCACCGGTGCAGCGCTCTTACGAACAGGCCATCCGCGGCGACGATTACAGCTTCACGGTCGAGGTGAAAGGCCAGACCCCACCGGTCAACCGGAGCGTCACCCTTACCGGCCCGGCCCGGGACGTGCACCTGCTGGTCGAGGGCGGGTACGACTTCTCGAGTATCGGGGCCCTGGCCGCCAGCATCGTCCGGCCAGGCATGACCGATGAGGAGAAGGTGCGGGCGATCTTCTACTGGGTCATCGAGCGTCTTTACGACCGCGGCGGCAGCGGCTGCGAAGACCCGCTGGAATACATCAGCCTTTGGGGCTTCTCCTGGTGCGGAAACTACGGCCTGCTGCTGAACGCGCTCTGGAAGGCCGCCGGTTTCCCCACCGTCTTTCTCAATCCGGTGATCGGCATGCCCTCGGGACACACGATCACCGCGGTTTACTACGATAACCAGTGGCACTTGTACGATTCCCGTCTGCGCGGCTATTTCCTGAATCGCGACAACCGCACGGTGGCCTCCCTGGTGGAGCTGGACCGCGATGACGGCCTGATCCGCCGGGGAATGGACTACGAGGGCCATTTCATGGGCCACTGGGGACTCCCCCTGATCACGCTCAATTACGCCAACGCCGAAAGCGACTGGTACGACGGTTTCAATTCCCATTTCGACAACCAGAAACTGTTCAACGCACAATGTCCGGTCTGGGACCCCAGGCTCGACCTGCGCGAGGGCGAAACTCTCCGGCTCGACTGGAAGAACAGCGGCAAGTGGTGGAACCGCAAAGACCTGTCTCCCACCTGGCAGAAGCTCCACCGCGGCGCCGGCCGGGAAGCGACCGAAATCGAGCCGCTCGTCTTCGCCAACGGCACGCTCACATTCACTCCGGACCCCGCGAAAATCGGCGGCCAGGCCCACAGCCGGGAAAACATCCGAATCAGCCGCGAAGGCTTCCAGCCGGAGAAAGCCGGTGTCCCGGCCCGGCTGGTCTACCGCGTGCGGGTGCCGTACTTCATCCCCTCGATGAGCGTCGAGGCCGATCTCTTCCGCAAGACCGACCGGGACCGTTTCAGCGTGGAAATCTCCACCGATGAGGGCCAGTCCTGGCTGCCGGTCTGGGCGGCCGAATCCACCGGGGAGATAAAAGTCCGGTGCAGCTCGGACCAGACCCAGCGGGTCACCTGGTATTCCGAAAACAAATATTCGTACCTCCTGCGTTTCAACCTGGAAGCCGCCCAGTCAGCCGCAGACCTGCGTCTGACCCAGCTGCGGATCGTCACCGACCTCTTCTACCGGCCGCATATTCTGCCCGAGCTAAAAAACGGAATCAACCGGGTCCTCTGGAAGAGCGCCGGGACAGCGGGACGGCCCAGCGTGCGTTTCGACTGGCTGGAAGACACCAACATTCTTTTCAGCGACGACCGGCCGGCCGATGGCGATAAAATCAAGATCAGCGCCCTGGTGGCCAACCACGGCGACACTCCGGCGGAAAACGTGCAGGTTCGCTTTTACGACGGTGATCCAGCCCGGGGAGGGGTGCCGATCGGCCAGGAGGCGGTGATCGAGCGGATCGAGCCGGGCCGGGCCGCGACCGCCGAAGTCGAATGGGTGGCGGTTCAGAGGCATCTGGGTTCAGCGGGCGGCTTCTCCATCTCCCGCAACGAAAGATTGACCGGCTACGTCTTTAACACTATTTACGCGGTGGTCGACCCGGACGGCCGGGTCGCCGAAACCGACGAGAGCGACAACGCCACTACCCGCGAGGTGGTGGTCTACAACAAGGCCAACCTGATCCTGGGCGATCCATCATTCGTGGATATCGACGGAGAGGGGGAAATCCTTACCCTGACCGCCCACGTGCGCAACCAGAACCTTTACGGACTGCTGCCCCGGGCTCGCGAGGCGCGCAGCGTGCGGGTGCGTTTCTACGACGGCCAGCCGCAGGTCAACGACCTTTCAGCCAGGCTGATCGGCGAAGCGGTGATCCCGGAAATCCCGGCCGGGGAATTCGGCGTGGCGCGGGTCAAGTGGAACGTGGGCGGTCTTTCCGGCCGCCATCTGGTCTACGTGGTGAGCGACCCGCTGGATGAAATTCAGGAAAAATGGCAGCAGCATAAGGGCGATTACATGTTCGTCAAGAAGGAGATCAACCTGCCGACCGGGGAGCAGGCGGCCAAATGACCTCCCGGGAGAGACTGCTGGCGGCAATCGAGCGGCGGGTGCCGGACCGTCTGCCGGCGACCACCCACCACGTGATGCCGAGCTACCTCGAGCGCTGCCTGGGAGGCGCCAGCCGGCAGGAGTTCTTCGACCGCTACGACCTGGACGCAATCGTCTGGACCGTGCCTCACCGGCCGCCGCCCGGCTCCGGCGGCTTCCTCGACCCGGACCAGGGCGAACCGGGGTTTCTGGAGAGCCGCCGGGTCGCTTCCGAAGACTGGCGGGTGGAAGAGGTGGAAGTTCCGGACGGGGAATACCGAACCACGCGCTATAACTTCGTCACCCCCCGCGGCACGCTCAGTATGGTGCTTGCCGATGACGGCCACAGCTCCTGGGTTACCGAACACCTGATCAAAAAGAAAAGCGACGTGGATCTGATCGCCGACTACGCCACCGCGCCGGCCTGCGACGTCCAGGCGGTGAACCACACCGCGGAAGAGTTCGGCGAGCGGGGGATCGTGCGCGGCCACATTTGCTGCTTCGATGTTTTCGGTCAGCCGGGCACCTGGCAGGACGCCTGCTGCCTGGTGGACACCCAGCGGCTGATCCTGGAAACTTTCGATGACCCGCAATGGGTCCACCGGCTGCTGGAGGTGCTGCAGCGCCGCAAGCTCGCCTTTGCCGCCTCCCTGGCCGGAGCGCGTTACGACCTGCTGGAGCTGGGCGGCGGGAGCGCCTCTTCCACCGTAATTTCACCCGAAATCTTCGAAAACTTCGTCGCTCCCTACGACAGCGAAATAATCGAGACCGCTCACCGGGCGGGCCAGCGGATTGTCTACCACCTCTGCGGCGGGATAATGCCGATGATCGAGCTGGTGCTGGCGATGAAACCCGATGCTTTCGAAACTTTCACTCCGCCGGCGATGGGGGCCGACACCGACCTGCAGGAGGCCAAACAGCGGGTGAACGGCGCGGCCTGCATGATCGGCGGCTTCGACCAGGGGCATTTCCTCACCGGCTGCAGCCCGGAGGAAACCCGGGCCGAGGTGCGCCGCTGTTTCGACCAGGCGGGCCCAGGCGGCGGCTATATCCTCGCCCCCTCGGACCACTTTTTCGACGCCGAGGACGTCCTGTTGCGGGCCTTCGCCGAACAAGCCCGCAAGTGTGTCTATAATTGATGCGGAGGGCCGGATGCACTATTACGAAATCTTTTCCTACATTTTCATCATTGCGGTAATCATCTTCATCCTGATCGGCGCCGTGTCTGCCTTCAGGACCTTCATCCGCGGCGAACACCACGAAACTAACAAAAAAACCGAATGACGGCCAAAGCCGCAGACCAGCGGCGGAACGATGGAGAGTAAATGCTCGGGACTATCGACGTCGTAATCATTTTCGTCTGGCTGGCTTTCATGCTCGGCCTGGGCAAATACCTTTCGCGCAGCGTGGCCCACACGGACGACTTTTACCTGGCCAACCGCAAGATGCCGGTGGTGCTGGTGGTCTGTTCGCTGGCGGCCTGCAACCTCAGCATGTACAACTTCATCTCGGAAGCGGGCCAGGCCGCCCAGCAGGGCGTGAGCATCATCTGGCACGAATGGACCGGCAACATGGCCTTCGCCTTCTGCGGGCTGTTCATCATGCCCGGCTTCCGGCGGCTCAACCTCACCACCATCCCGGAATTCATGGGCATGCGCTACGGCAACCGCGCCCACAGCCTTACCGCGGCGATGTATTCGCTGAAGAGCGCGGGCAAGCTGGGCCTGGGGATGTACCTGGCCGCGCTGACCGGCAATGTGATCGTGCCGCAGATCAACTTCTACTGGTGGATCGCGATCTTCACCATCGTGGTGGGCTTCTACACTTACGAGGGCGGGATGATCAGCGTGATCTTCGCGGATGCCGTGCAGTTCGTGCTGATCCTGGTCGGTACGCTGATCGGCTACAGTTTCATCGCCGCCCAGGTGGGCTGGATGCCGGGGATCTTCGAAAAGTCCGCCCCGGAATTTCTCAATTTCGTCCCGGCGGTCGGCAAGTTCGACTACAAGTTCATCATCGCCATCCTCTTTCTTGGCATAGTGGCTTTCTGCTGCGACCAGGGTATGATCCAGCGCTCGTTCGGCTCGCGCAACGTCAGGACCCTGGTGATCGCCATGGTCCTGGTGGGGATCATCCTCACGCCGGTAAATCCTTTCCATTTCTTTGCCGGCCTGGCTGCGCCGCTGTTGAACGCCAACACCGCCTCCATGGACCCGGACGCGATCATGACCGGGCTTTATACGTCGAGTATTCCTATAGGGCTGCTGGGAGTGTTCATCGTGGGCCTGATGGCGAGCCAGCTCTCCACGATCGACGCCGAGTTGAACGCCGGGGCCACGGTGGTGGCCAAAGACATCTGGCAGCGGCTGCGCAAGAAAGAGCCGACCGGGATTGAGCGGCTGAGATTTTCGCGCTACATGACCGCGGTGATGACCGCCCTGATGGTGCTGTTTGCCCTGCTGGCAATGGCCAGCGGCCAGAGCGTGGTGCAGAATTTCCTGTCGCTGGTAAGCATATTCGATACGCCGATCTTCGTCGTGGCGATCCTGTTCGGGCTCAAGGGCCGCCGGATCAACGAGCAGGGGGCGATCGCCGGCTACATCGGCGGAGCGATGATCGGCGGGGTGGCGAGCTGGCTTTGCGCCCGCTGGAACGTCCCGGATTTCCTCTGGTGGTCCACGGTGTCGGCCTTCCTGGGTGCGACCGTGCTGACACTGACGGTAAGCGCGTTCTTTCCGCCGCCAGACCCCGAAAAAGTCGAGATAATCAGGCGCTCGAACCGCAGCGAGGAGGGCGAATGGTACTCGATAATCCCCCGCTCGGTGCCGGGCAAGATCACCCTTGTGGTGATAGCTCTCGGCGCACTGGTCTTCATCGCCGGTATCGTCCTGGGCGGCCTGGGCTCGGCACACGCCTCGGCCCTGGCGGTGGGCGGCATGGTCACCTATTTTGTCGGCTGCGGGGCGCGGCTCTTGTTCGAATGATTTAACCGGGGAGTGGATTTCTATGGTAGTTAAAATATCGGCGAGCGAAAATGGCATAGTGGCGGAGAGCGGCCCGTTGAGGCTGATTGTAAACGACCGGCTCGTTTTCAAGCCCTGCCTGCTCAAAGGGAGCGGGAGGATCAGTCCGGTCAGTACCGAAGGCGCGGCCGGGCCGGCTTTCCACGCCCGGCTGGGCGGCTATCTGGTGGACGCCTTCCGGGTCGACTGGGACAGAGTGGAGATGGCGGACTTCTCCGACAGCGCCGGCAGCGGCAAGGTCCTCACCCTGCACGCCGCCGCCGACCAGTACGGCAATCCCCTCTATCCGGCTGTGCGAATCGCGCTCAGGCTCACCCTGCAATTCTTCGACAACCTGCCGGGAGTGGTGGCCGCCCGGGCGGAGTTCACCAACCGCGGGGAGAAAGCGCTTTCCATCGATGAGCTGGTGAGCTTCGCCTTCCGCCTCGACCGCCGCCTGCTCGACCCGCAAGAACCCTCCTGGCGATTTGCCTCCTACCAGGGGTCGGCCGTGCGCTGGAGCGAGGACTACTCCTTGGTTTGGACCGATGCCGCCACGGACAGGGAAAATTTTGTGGGCCTCGATCCCCGGCGTCCCGGCGCAGGCGATGGCGCGGGCGCGCCGATAGTGGACCTCTGGACCCCGAGAGTAGGCCTGGCCGTGGCCAGCGCCGAACCAACGCCGGTGTGGGTGAGCCTGCCGGTGCGCGCCGCCGGCGACGGCCTGGTGGAGGTCTGCCTGAGCCAGAGGCCGGAGGCCCGCCTCGGGCAGAAAACCGTGCTGGCGCCCGGGGAAACGGTCTCCACTATCCGCAGCGCCATGATTTTGCACGAGCTGGATTTTCACGACGCCCTGCGCAGCTACGCCGGCCTGTTGCGCGGCCAAGGGGTCGATATCCCGGCCAGCTCGGCCGAAGACTGCTACCGGCCCTACTGGAAAAGCTGGGGCTTCGGCCTGGATTTCAAACTGGACCAGATTTACCAGGCCCTGGAGGAAATCCGGGAGTTCGGCATCGAGATGGCGATGCTGGACGACGGCTGGTTCACCTTCTACGGCGACTGGCAGCCCAACCCGGCCGAAGGCAAGTTCCCCGGCGGCGAAAAGGACATGCGCGCCTTTGTCAAAAGAGTGAAAAAGGCCGGCTTTCTCACCAGCCTCTGGTGGTATCCACAGGGAGTGAGTCCGCAAAGTCTTCTGGAAAATGTGCACCCGGAATGGCTGGTGCAGAACCAGGACGGCAGCCTGCCGCTTTGCCAGCGCAGGCTCCATTACCTCTGCCCGGCTTATCAGCCGGCGGTGGATTACGTCGCCGGCCTGGTGGAAAAATTCATGGGCGACTGGGGTTACGACGGCCTTTACATCGACACCACGGGCTTGAGCGCCGTGCCGCCCTGTTTCAATCCGGCCCACGGCCACGCCACTCCCCTCGATTCTTTCACCGGCCAGCCCCATCTGTTCCGCGCCATCTACGAGACTGCGCAGAGGCTCAAGCCCGGCTCACCCGTTGAAATGTGCATCTGCAGCCTGCCCCACGATCCCTTCAAGATGCCCTATTACAACGTGGCCAACGCCAGCGACCCGGTGAACCTCACCCAGGTACGGCGCCGGATCAAGGTGGAAAAGGCCTGGCGCGGCGGCACGTTCTGCGTGGGCGACTGCTACCAGATCCCGATCCACGAGTGGGATGAGTGGTCCTGCCCGGAGTCGTTCGAAAGCGCCTTCGGCAGCGGAGCCCAGCTCACCACCCTTTACAGCTCCCTCACTCCCGTTCAGCGCGATAAATGGAAACGCTGGTTCGGCCTTTACCGGCAGTACTATCTGAGCCGCGGCGAATACCTCAACCTCTACGACATCGCATTCGACCGTCCCGAGGGCCACGTGGTGCGCAAAGACGGCCGACTTTATTACGCCTTTTTCGCGGAGCGCTGGCCCCGCACCCGGCCGCTCGAGCTGCGCGGCCTCGACCCGGGCAAACGCTACCGGGTCACCGATTACGTCAACCAGGTCGATCTCGGCATTGTCATCGGCAGCCAGCCCCTTTTGCAGCGAGCCTTTGCCGGCAACTTGCTTCTGGAGGTGACGCCGGCGGACTAAAGTTTTGTGAATCCATTCAAACCAGGTCGTGTCCCATTCAGCCAGGGGGTAGCTCTTGTACCGGTCCATAGTTTTCATCCTGATCGCAGCCGGACTTTCGTGCACCGTGGAAAAACCGGAGCGCTCGGCCGTTAAGGGCGGCGCCGAACTTTTCGGCGGCAAGGTTTTCGGTGTCTACAAGCCGCTGGAGGTCAGCCAGTCGGCCGACCGGATCGAGATATCCGGGGAGACTTTCGTTTACGCGATCGACCGCCGAACCGGCCAGATCACTTCCGCCAAAGCCCTCGGTACCGAATTCGTCGCGCGGGGAACCAGCTTCCCCAACCCATACGTCGGCTTGATGCCAGATAACGACCCCGGCGCCAGCCAGTACGGCGGAACGGACAGGCCGCGCTACGGCTTCGAAAAGGCGATCGAATTCTGGCCGAAGCTCTTCTCCGGCGGCCTGACCGGGGCGAAGCGCTACGATGCGGAAAACAGCGTGGCCGTCTCCACCGACCTGGTCAGCTCGGTCCAGGACGATGTGGTCGTGAAAGCAAGCGGCCGTTACGCGGCCGGCCCGGACACTTCGTCCCTCACCTGGGAAATAACTTACCGTATCGACGTGGACGGCTTCACCAAGGTGACCGTCCGCCTCGGCACCGACCGCCCGCTCAAGCTGCGCTGGCACAGCTT
>JAZDIG010000025.1:0-2490 GCA_043805105.1 Candidatus Glassiibacteriota bacterium
GTCTTCCGGCAACGTTCCCGAAATCACGGTCAACCCGCCGCCGGCGGTGGACACGAAGCCGTCCGTGGCGGGGCGGAGGCCGGCCCCGCCGGCCTCCAGATAGAAGACTACCGGCGCTCCAGGCACCGCGTTCACTTCAAAAGTCAGCTTGTCCGCTTCCGCGGTGGTTTTGACTCCATCGGCGCCCCTGAAAAAGACCAGCGCCGGCGGCTCCAGCTCCGGCGACACCAGCAGCATCCTGGTTCTGCCGAGGGTCAGTTCCAGATCGAGCCCATTCAGTTCGTCAGGAGTGAGGCTATGGTTTATCAGGTAGGCGCCGGAGGCCAGGTCGGTGACTCTATAGCGGGTACCACTGTTCAAGCCCAGTTGTTCCGGTTTGTGGAACTGAAGTTTTTCCCGTCTGACCGGCCGCGCGCCGGGAGCCTGTTCGCCGCCGGCCAGATAACCCGCCAGCAGCAGGAGCTTGCCGTCGCGGGCGAAGGCGGTGACCATGGAGCCCGGCTGGCTGCAGCTCAGGACGTCGCGGCTGTCGAAGGCGCTGAACATTTCGGCCGAATTGACATCGAAAAATCTCAGCACGTCCCAGTAGAGCCGGTTGAAACCCAGCTCGCCGGCCGGATCGACGGCCGCAGCCCAATCGGCCAGGGCGCCTTGGTTGATCCGGTTGCTTCCACGCAGCCGCACGGAAAATCCGAAAGTGGCGCAGAAATTTTGCATGTCCAGAGCGTCCTGGTTTTCCCGCCACATGATCACCGATTGCACACCCGTGCGCTTACCGTTCCATATACTCATGATCGTTGAACCGGGGGCCACCAACGGGTCATTGTTTTCTCCCAGGAGCCGCAAGTCGAACCAGGCGAGGTTGGTCGAGGAGATCAGGGCGTTGGAGTTGAGCAGGAGGATGCCCCGGCCGTCCGTGTATTTGGCCACCACCTGGCGGAAGCGTCTGGCGAAATCGTGATAACCCTCGGTGACAAAGCGGCCCAGGTAGCCGCCGCAGCCGTGGCGCTCGTTATTGCAGTGGCGGGTGTTGAACCAGTGATCCACGTAGAGGCCGTCGAAATCGAAATTGGCCAGCAGGGAGTCGATTTCAGCCACCACGTGGTCGCGCCAGCCATCCGCGCCGAAACACATCAGCGTGGTTTCCTGGGCGTACTCGATGTCTTTGGACGACATCCACTCGGCGGCATGCTCCTGGTAACCGGGCGCCTCGAAGTCGTAGTCGCTGAAAGTGACGTAAGGTATGATCTTCATTCCGTAGCTGTGCACGGTTTCGATGAAATGCCGCACTTTTTCCGGATGAGTGGGGTGGCTGTAATCGCCGGAGAAGTAATTCGCCCCGCCTACGATAAGATTGATGCCCACTGCGGCCCACTGCCGGACGAGATCATCCGAAGGCGGCTCCCACTCCTGGGTGCGGCCCCGCCAACGGGGCATCTGTATCTGATGCGGGCCGGGCCAGACTATGCGTGTGCTGTTGAGATCGGTGCGAGGCAATTTGGGAGGCGTGAGCTGCATGAAAAAGGTCTTTTCGCGGTATTCGCCCGGATTAAGCGGATAAGTGGTGTTGCGGATATCGAATTCCTCGAGCTCGAGTCCCCGATCCCGCACGTAAATCTGGCTGAAGACGTCGCGTTTGCCCCGGGAATCGTATGAGTTGAGCACCCGGCCATCCTCGGTCTCGACGCTGCCGGTGGCAATATTCCGGCCGTCTTCCAGCCTGACCCGGCTGTCCCGGTAGCCGCCGTGCCGGTCCCCGAAATCCTCCTTGGTGAATTCGATCCCGGTAAGGGGATTGCCCAGGTGCACAATCGACGTCCAGTGCGATTCCAGCACCGGCTCGCCCACTGCCAGGCCTTTGACCTCCATGGTGGGCGCCGGATCAATTCCAAATGGGGGTGAATCCGGGTCGGCGTTGCGGGAGAGGAAGTCCACCGCTTCCCGGTCGAAAAAGCCGTGGAGAAAGCTGTGCCAGCGCAGCTTGAGCGGGCGGTCGGTGCCGAGGCGGACGGTCACCTTGGTGAAACCGTCCACGTCGATACGGTAGGTAATTTCCCAGGTGAGAGATGAAGTGTCCGGGCCGGCGGCGTAACGGCCGCTCGCTTTCACGACCACATCGTCCTGGACCGAGCTGACCAGGTCGGTGGAGACAGCCACGCTGTTTTCCGCATCGTAGCGCTTCGCCCCGGTCAGGCCGCCGGAGAAGAGCTTCGGCCAGAATTCGATCGCCTTTTCGAAGCCGTAGCGCGGCCTGTCCGTTCCGCCGTACTGGCTGGCGCCGGGGTCGTTATCGGGCATCAAGCCGACGTACGGATTGGGGAAGCTGGTTCCCTGCGCGACGAATTCGGTGCCGAGGGCTTTGGCGGAAGTGATCTGGCCGGTTCGGCGGTCGATCGCGTAAACGAAAGTCTCCCCGGATATCTCGATCCGGTCGGCCGACTGGCTGACCTCCAGCGGCTTGTAGACACCGAAAACCTTGCCGCCGAAAAG
>JAZDIG010000026.1:0-17575 GCA_043805105.1 Candidatus Glassiibacteriota bacterium
GAAAAGCGCTCCGTCCACGGTTTGCCCCGCGCGGCGGCCCCGGGCCATGAGCAGGAATAGCCGGCCCGCCTTATTGCGCCGGACTTGCCAGGCGAAAAGGTTATTCCCCAAACCCTGGTTGATCGCTATCCAACTGGCCCCGTCATCGGTTGATTTGAAGACACCCTGGTTGAAGACCGTAACGTAGAGGGTACGCTTTCCGGCCGGGCTGGCCGGATCGACTAGGATATGAGTGGAGGCCGAACTGACCGGCAGGCCGCTCGAGCTTTTGCGCCAGGTTTTCCCCCCGTCATCCGTTACCGCCACGCCTCCCTCGTACCAGCTCATATCGTCCGAGCTGAACATCTTGTCCCGCGGCAGATCGTGGGCATTAGACCACACCGACCAGGCCCGTCCTTTGACTGCGGGGTCGAACTCGAGCCAGTAGCAGGTGTTGACCCAAGGATCCGGGACGCCTGTGATCGCGTGAAACCAGCTCTTTCCGCCGTCATAGCTTTGGAACAGCCCGATATCCGTGTAAGAAATGAATATGTGCTCCCGGTCGAACGGGTCAAAATGCACTCCATAGCAGGTGGTGACGTTCAGGCCGCTGCTGGTCACCGAATTGCCCGGGTTGTTGTGACTGTAAACCTCGTTCCAGGTTTTTCCGCCGTCCGTGGTGCCGTAAGCGCGGCCGTTGTCTCCGCCGAAACAGACGTTCGGGTCCGAGGGCGCCGCGCCCATCTCGATCGGTTTCCCGCCCCAGCCTGGGGAGTAGCTCCAATCCAGCCAGGAGCCCTGGTAGTTGTTGGTCGGGTATCCCAGATCGTTAGCCAGCCACACTCCAGTCCAGTTGTCAGCGGAATTTACGCTCTTGAATATCCCGTAGCGCCAGGCGGTTCCGCCGCTGCCGGAGACATAGCCCGGATTGGAGCTCGCCAGATAGAGCACTGCCGGGTTTTTCTCGCTGACCGCCAGGGCGCGGATCTGAGGCGACCTCCCGGAGGGAACACCCGCGAACAGGCCGTTGTTCACCTGGGTCCAGGTCACACCCCAGTCCGTGCTGCGGAAGACGCCACCGGTGACCGGCGAGCGGCTGGCATTTATGGACGTCAGGAGGTAAATCAGGGTGCCTTTAGATCCTTGTCCCCCCGCGACCTCGGTTATTGCGGCTACCGGAAGAGAGACTTGAGTTATCTGGCCCGAGGCAATATCCACGCGGACGCAGGCCTTTTCGGTGAACACGGTCACCTCGTCCTTCCGGTTCACCAGGCTGCCCGGGAAAATACCCCTCACACTGCTGCCGGGCAGTTCGGCGCACACCTTCCAGCTCAGTCCCCGGTCTGTTGAAACTACCAGCAGTGCCGGTTTGGTCGCTCCGCCCGCTCCGCTGATGTAGTCTACCAGAGGTGAAAGTCCGAGATAGATTCTGCGGCTGTCCGCCGGGTCGACCTCGACTTTGTCGATCGAGCCGTCCGAGGTGCCGGCCACAATCTGCGAAGGGAGGAGGTCCTGGCTCTGGAGGCGAACCAGGGATATAGCATTTTCCACCAGGGGGTAAACGATACGCCAGCGCTTTCCCTGGTCCTCGGAACGGAACAGGATGCTCAGGCCGGTACCGCGGTCCTCACTATAAAGTGAGCCCATCACCGCGGCGTAGATCGCGTTGGGGTCGACCGGGTCGAACTCGAAATCCGTGGGCACGTTCCAGAGATTGAGCATCCGCCAGTTTTCGCCGCCATCGTAGGTTATATAACCGCCGGTCATATCGCAGTGCATGAG
This sequence comes from Candidatus Glassiibacteriota bacterium, assembly GCA_043805105.1. Taxonomy (GTDB): domain Bacteria; phylum Gemmatimonadota; class Glassbacteria; order GWA2-58-10; family GWA2-58-10; genus JAZDIG01. The sequence goes on from JAZDIG010000026.1 coordinate 1,762, forward strand.
CATGATTTTGGGATCGAAGGGGCTGATTGTCGGCAGGAAAATTCCTCCCCCGCCGCCGGGTCCCACGATGCTCCAGCCGGCCTGGACTGGCGTTGTCTGGTGCAAAGAGCCGCTGCAGATATTTCTCAGCAGGGATATCACGTCAGCGGCGCCGAAACTGCCATCGCCGTTGTAATCCGCACGCGGGTCGGCCGGGTTGGCCCGCCCCAGGAGAAGAAGGGCGATTACATCGGTGATCGTAACTCGGCCATCACCGTTGATATCCTCCTGCCAGGCGGCACCCTGTAAAGATTCTTCCGCCAGGAGACAGCCAGCGGCCAGGATTACCAGGATAATGGCTGCTCTGAGTTTCATCCGGGATCCATGTAATAATTCACGGCAGTTATTCAATCGATATTACCCATCGCAAATCTGATGAGTGCTGTTTTTCTTCCTTTCGAAGGCGTATTCCTGATTCAAATTTAATATTGCAGGCCGGTTTCGAAAACCGCTTTCAATCCTGATAATTGCATACGAGTTTAAACAGTATCATGGGCCTCGCCGGAACATATTACAGGAGAAGTAAAAAAAGCCTTACCCGGACTTCCAATCCGCCATTACATTTTGTACCCTAATTGCACCCCGGGAATGCCGGGCTTTTATCCGGAATCAAACTCGGAATACTTTTCTGCTGACTGGAAAATCGATGGGGAAAAGCACGCCACCCTTGAGTTATCTCCGGCAGAGGGTGAAAATTAGCGGGCGGGCCGGATTGGAGGTTACCGCCCTGGGATAGTTGAATTGGCTCACTATGGTTTTCAGGCAGGAATTGGGCGCCGCTGAACTACGATCAGGCAACCTCACACCCGGCGGGTATCGGCTTTCGAGACTGGAGTTTCACACGCAGGGAGGGCAAGTGTTCGGAACCGTTCTTACCACCGCAGTCACCCTGATGAACGTATACGTCTTCTGGCGCGCCTGCACGGTGCCGTTTCTAAAAAGCCACGTCCCCCGTGCAATCATCATCGGCGTGGGCGTGGTGCTCTGGGCGATTTTTTACTTCAACCGCGTCTACGGTCACGACGGCACCGGCACTCTCGCCCAGGCGCTGGAGTTTTTCGGCATGAACTGGCTGGCCGCTCTGTTTCTGACCACGGTCTGCCTGCTGGCCATGGATCTCGTCACCGGATTCGGTTTTTTCGTGCCCCGGCTGGCGCCGTTGCTGCGCGGGTGGGCCCTGGCTGCCGGCGGAATGCTTTCCGCGATCGCGCTGGTTCAGGGCCTGCGGCCGCCGGTGGTGCAAAGCTATCAGGTGAGCCTCTCCGGGCTTCCCGCTGAGCTGGACGGCACGGTGATCGTCGCCCTGTCAGACCTGCACCTCGGCTCGCTGATCGGCGGACGGTGGCTCCAGGCCCGTGTCGCCCAGGTCCAGGCCGAGCAGCCGGACGTCGTGGTCCTGCTCGGGGACCTCGTCGAAGGCCACGGCGAATCTCAGGAGGATCTGCTTCCGGCCTTCCGCCGCCTGACCGCTCCCTTGGGCGTCTGGTCGGTTATGGGCAACCACGAATCCTACGGACGGGGCAATTCGACCACCTCCCTGCTCGAAGAGGCCGGCATCCGGGTGCTGAGCGACAGATGGGCCGAAATCAGGCCGGGACTGGTCCTGGCCGGAGTGGACAATCTTTCCAGCCGCCGCCGTGCCGCTGAGGCGGGCGACCACATCGCCAAGGCGCTGACGGACCGGCCACCGGGAGCAACTATCCTCCTCTCGCACATGCCGCTGCAGGCCGACAGGGCAGCCGCTGCCGGCGTGGGCCTGATGCTTTGCGGCCACACCCACGGAGGACAAATCTGGCCATTTGGCTACCTCGTCAAGCGCGCCTTTCCCATGCTGGGCGGACGGTACGAGGTGGACGGCCTGACAGTCATCGTCTGCCGCGGCACCGGCACCGGGGGCCCGCGCATGCGCCTCTGGCGTCCCGGCGAAATTCTCCGTGTGACGCTTCATGGGAAGGGAAAACGGAATTAGACCGAGTAGCAGGAACAATGACGGCCGGATTGATTTCCAGTGGTTTTTGAATCCGGATTAATTCCCGGAAGCTGTGATTCGGAATAATATCCAAGGGGAGTGGCCGGGCGAACCTCGAGTTCGCCCGCTCTGGAAAAAAACAGGAAATTTTATCCCACCCGAAACCTCATCACCGGCTGCGGGGTAATTAAATCGAATAAGTGAAATTTGCCCGTACCTGCCGTGTCTTATTATTCGGAAAATCCAATTCAATATATTTTGCCCTGAATTTGTCAATCGGCAGGGCTGATCGCTTCATTTTCTTTGTGACCGCAGCTTGTTCGAGAACGATTCCGCCGAGTGGAATATGCCGAAAAAAGTTAATATCTTCTCTCTTCTGCTATCCTTTTCCTGCATTTCCTGTATTCATTGTTCAGCCAGTCCCCTGGCAGTCAGTCCGGACGACCTGCCGCTTTCCGAGCCAGCCGCGCAGGGGATGGATCCGGCCAGGCTGGCCGAGGTGGATCGACGAGCGGGGGAAATAGAGGATATATCGAGCCTGCTCGTAATCAGGAACGGCTCTATTGTTTCCGAGAAATATTACCAGGGGACAGACCAGTCGACCGCCTTCAATGTCAAGTCCGTATCCAAAAGTGTCCTGTCGGCTTTGACCGGAATAGCGGTTAGGGAACAATATATTCCGGCCCTCGACCGGAAAGTTCTGGACTATTTCCCGGAGTACCGAGACGCTGCGCTGGGAGCGGGTAAGAACGAAATAAATATCCGGCATCTTCTTACTATGACCACCGGCTTGGAATGGATCGAGAACGGCCCGGTGGTGCAGGCCTGGTTTGCCAGCGAAGACTGGGTCCGCTTCATATTCAGCCTGCCGATGGCAAATAAGCCCGGGGAGGTTTTCAATTACACGACCGCCGGTTCGCACCTGCTCTCGGCGCTGTTGACCCGCGCCACGAAAATGAGCACCCTGGATTTTGCCGATAAATATTTACTCCGGCCGGCGGGAATCAGAATCGACAGATGGGACCGCGATCCGCAGGGATATTACTTTGGCGGGGCGGAAATGTACCTTACCGCGCGCAACCTCGGGAAATTCGGGCTTCTCTATTTGAACGGCGGCTTCGCCGGCGGCAGGCAGGTGGTGCCGGCGGATTGGATAAAGGTATCCACCAGCGCTCAGATTACCCTGAACGGCAATCCGCCCGACCAGGGATATGGATACATGTGGTGGACCAGAAAAGCCGGAGGGGTTGACATTTTTTACGCATCCGGGGCGGAAGGCCAGTTCCTGTTCTGCATTCCGGAATTGAGCCTGGTGGTCGTCACTCATTCATCCTTGGTAAATTCGAGCGACGGCAACCGCATTCGTCGGCATTACTTTTCAATATTCGATCTGCTGGATAACTATATTCTGCCCTCGGTGACAAGGTAGCCGGAAAGTATTTTGAAATCGGCTATTCCTCTCCACCAGACTCTTTCCCTCCTGTAAAATCAGCACGGCGGCAGCCAGGGAAAGCCAGACCTTGTAATCCGGACCAAGGGTAATATAACTGCACCAGGATTCCGTCAGCCCGTCGGAAGCAGTGAAAAAGCGCCAGTCTGCCCTGAGATTTTCTCCGCACAGCGGGGAGCCGGTCAGCAGATAAACCGCATTGAACGCCGGGATACCGGAAAACTCAGAGACGAGGATAGCACTCCTCGGCTCCTGAACATTGATAGTTCCAGCAGTAACTGAAATAACCTCGAGGCAATGCCGGAAAATTTGAAAAGCGAAGAACGACACTTTTCAATCAATCTCTTTTCAGATAATATATCGCTGCCGATCCAACAGTTTTTTCAGGATGGCAGTGACGAGCCGAGGTCGGGGACCAGGCCTTGAGGCTGCGATTCCTATTGTAGAACTTGAAGTTAATTCGTTACTTTCGGCTTGGTCCAAGCCGAACCGAGCGGGCTGAATACTTGAGAATTTACTGATCTGGCATAATAATTGAGAAGATAAAATTACCAGGCAACCAAAAGTGATCGGAAGAATTATCGCTCCAGATGTTTTTCAGAGCCGGAACGGCCACGCCGGCCGAATGTCTCAGTTTAGGATCTTAATCACCAACTGAAGGATTCACCCCGAGGCAATGTACTCATTCGATAAAAAAAACATCTCTATAATTCTATGCCTGGCGGCAATTTCGGCAGTAGCCCCGGATATTGCAATAGTACTGCTGACCGTTGCTATACTGGTCATCTACTTCCGGCGGAAATCCCAGGAGCTGGACGACCGGAATCCCTATATAATCTTCATTGCCGCTGTGGCTCTTCGCTTGGTCATCGTTTCGGTCTTTTACCTGATTTCGATCAGACAGGCGAAGATTTTTACCATTTTCGGAGACAGCGAGATGCATTTCTACGAATCCACCGGAGGATTTGCAGTGCTGAGTGGAAAATTATCATATCTCGCCGGATCTCTCATTAGTTCTGTCTACGGCTACACAATCCTCCATTGGGTCTGGGGAGCGATCTATTACATCGCGGGCTATTCGCCATTCATACTATGGGCGATCAATGCAGTGGTCGGCTGTCTTTCGGCGTGGCTGGTTTATCTGATCACCAGAAAAATAACCGGGAAATCGAGTCTGGCATCCGTGGCGATGGCGCTGACGGCGTTCTGGCCGAGCAACATCCTGTGGTCGGTCGAGCTGCTCAAAGAACCCATTTTGCAGCTTGGCCTGGTGGCCACGGTCTATCTTTTCGTGGATCTGATCACCGAGAAGCGCTGGCGCGATATAGTATATCTGGCATTACTCTGGTACCCGTTAGGTCACCTCAGGGACTATCACGATTACCTGGTCCTATTTTCGCTGCTGATTTCGGCTGTGCTGTTTTTCCCCAAGGACAAAAAAACCGGATACCGGATCCTGGCCGGTGTCGCTCTGGCCGGCATTGTCCTGCTGGGACCGGGGCGGATCAAGACGGCCTACCTTAAGGCCAATGAATTAATCTATATCAAGCAGATCGGCAACATCACCACGCCCGGCTCCTCGTATCAGTTCCTGCCGGAGAGGTTTAAGCCGATGGGTTTTGACGGCGACAACTCTCCCATGAACCTGCGGGAGATGTCAATAGCTTACGTCCGCGCGCTTTACTACTACCTCGGCTCGCCAAATCCCATCACCGGTGTGACTCGCAGCAATTTGTACGCTTTTCCGCAGATGTTGCTCTGGTATCCGCTGCTGTTGATCTTTCTGCCGGCAGGGACGCTGTATTTGCTCAGATATAAATACCGGGAAAGCGGCGCCCTGATTGTCTTCCTGCTCGTCCTCACGTCCGCCAACGCGCTGGCTTCCGGCAACGTGGGCACTGTTTTCAGGCAGAGGGACGTACTGACTCCGCTGTACTTCGTGATCAGTTCCGTGGGTTTGTTCAATCTTTGCGGATGGGCCGCGCTGAAAATTCAAAAGTTCCGCGAAGCCGCGGAACTCGAGGAGTCACGGACTGGTGCCTGAGGAATTTGGCGCCCGTGGAGATGCCTATTCTGCCGATTCGTCTGATAATAAGCTTTTGAATACCGCTCGTGATTCCTTCCTTGCCATATCCCCCGGCCGGAAACGGTCACGAATCACGCACACGCCGGATCCTTGTCTTTTCTCCGGACCTGCTCTTTGCGCCCGGACCCTTAATCCCGCACCGAGGTCTTGCCGTTCAATCTCGCCGGTTTTCCTTATTCTGTTTGGTTTTTTTCCTGGCAAAATAGGCGGCTTTTTCCAGGGCGGTCGTCATGTCGAGGTCTTCCACGTAAATGCCGTCCGGCAAGTGGAGCCTGATCGGGGCAAAATTCAGCACGGCCCGTACTCCGCCGGTAACGAGCTGGTCGGCAATTGACTGAGCCTGGAGAGCGGGCACACAGATCACTCCCACCTGGATCCCTTTCTCCCGGACGACTTCGACCAGACGGGCCACCGCGTGGCACCGGCAGCCGTGCATTACCCGGTTCACTTTAGCGGGATCGATGTCAAAGGCGGCGGTGATAGCCAGATGCGGCCGGCGCCCGCTGAAATAGGCGAGAAGCGCCCGGCCCAGGTTGCCCAGCCCCACCAGGGCCACCTGTTGGCCTTGGGGATCGTCGAGGAAAGCGGCCATGCTGGAGAGTAGGTTTTCGATGACGTAGCCGTGGTATGGAGTGCCCGAATAGCCGATCGCCATCAGGTCACGGCGCACCAGGGCGGCACTGCCGCCGGAAAGCGCCGCCAGCTCGTGCGAATAGACGCTGGTCTTGCCTTCGTCCTTGAGCCGGGAGAGGAGCCGGCGGTAGATGCAAAGGCGGCCGATCGTCCTGGTGCTGACATTTTGCATGGGCCCTCCTGCTCAACGCGATCAGATTCACACTGTGAATTGCATCACGATAAAGAAAGTCCATGCGGGCCGCCTTGTCAACAGATTCTTACAGATTTTTCCCCGGGCCGCTGCGTACCGGCAATGCGGATCGGTTACATTCAGACAATCAATATTTTGTTGCCTGAGACCTGGTGGAAATATAAAATTGAACTGTCCGTTTCGAGTCTGGTGTAAACCGCGGTTCGTGAACATCAAACCGGAGAAATCCATGAGCGGTGATTCCCTCCACGGCGTCGGCCTGATTACGGTCCTGATCCTCTGTCTTGTAATGTTGAACTCCCGGCTTGGCGCGGAGGTGATATTCCGCGAGGATTTCGAGAGCGGAAAGCTCGGCCAGCAGTGGGAGAGGCTGTCCGACGATCTCCAGCGGGCTGATATAGAATCACGGGCCGCTAACGTAAGGTCGGGAAAATACTCTTTCCGGCTGACTTCATTCGCCGTGGCCGGCGAGGAAAAGGTCATGCACGGCTACGCGTACAAGGAATCGGACAGCTGGATTCAGACCTGGTTTCTGCCGGGTTACGACCGGGTCTATTGCCGGTGGTACGCAAAGTTCGCCGAGGATTTCGACCAGGGCCGCCAGATGCACTGGTGCGGGCTGCGCGGCTGCCGGTCGGATAACCCCCGCAGCGGATTCGGCCGGGCGGGCGAACGGCCGGACGGCTTCGACCGGTTCACCACCAGCGTCGAACCGGCCTTCACCGATGGCAACGAGCCACCGGGCCAGATGTGCTTTTACACCTATTGGCCCGACATGAAACAGAGCGGAGACGGCTTCTATTGGGGAACCCGCTTCTACGCCGATCCATCCTTTTTCATCCAGCGCGGCCGCTGGTATTGTTTCGAGGTGATGGTCAGGCTGAACCAGCCGGGAGCGGCCGACGGTGAACAGGCGCTCTGGGTCGACGGCAAGCAGATCATTCATAATACCGGTATCCGCTGGCGGGACACTGACCTGTTAAAGCTGAACCTGTTCAAGTTCGGCCTGTATATCCACTATTGCACTCACGACTGCACCTACTGGGTGGACGACCTGACGATAAGCACCGATTACGTCGGGCCGGACCAGGAGCAGCGCAAGTGAGACGTTTTTCCCGCTGGACACATTCAGACCCGGAAGCGCACTGAGATGAAGCCGAAACGTCTACTCTACGACACGGAACAGATTCGACAGGCGGTCGAGACCCTGGCCGCCGCGGTGTTCAAAAGGCTCGGACCAGGTACGCCCGCCACCTTCGTCATCCTGCTCAAGGGAGGGGCGCGCTTCGCTTTCGACCTCCTGTCACGCTATCCCGCTCCGTATTACTACGATTTTCTGGGCGTTGCATCTTACGGCGAAGATACCGATTCGCAGGGTATCGTCAAATTTTATCACTACGCCCTGGACCGAGAGACGATCGACGGCCGGGCCGTGGTGCTGCTGGACGACATCTGCGACAGCGGGGCGACCTTCCGGGCCGTGGTGGACAGAATCAAGACGGACTACGCTCCGGCCGAGATCCTGACCTGCAGCCTGGTCTGGCGCTCCGGCGCGGGCTTCAGCCCGGACTTTTTCGCCTTCCAGCTCGATTCCAACGATTATCTGGTGGGCTATGGACTGGGCGCCGGGGAGGACTTCCGGCACCTGAACGACATCTACACACTCGATTTCGAGGAGGAGTAAAAAGAACTCGGGTTAGAGCGGGAGTCTGCTTTTTAAATAACGAAGCCCGCGGAGCGATCCGCGGGCTTCGTTATTCAAAACTCTTTCCGCTTCTGCCGGAATCAGCTTTCCTTGAGCGCGGCCACCAGGTCCACGATAGCCTTTTTGCCATCGCCGAAATACATCAGGGTATTGTCCGCGGCGAACAGCGGATTCGGGATGCCGGCGAAGCCCGGACTCAGGCTGCGCTTGATCACCACGCAGGTTCGGGCCTTGTCCACGTCGATAATGGGCATGCCGGCAATCGGGCTTTTGGGGTCGGTGCGGGCGACTGGGTTGACCACGTCGTTGGCGCCGAGCACGATGGCGACGTCGGTCTGTTCCATCATGCTGTTGGCCTCGTCCATCTCCTTGAGCTTGTCGTAGGGGATGTTCGCCTCCGCCAGCAGCACATTCATGTGGCCGGGCATGCGGCCCGCCACCGGGTGAATGGCGAACTCGACCGTGATGCCACGGCTTTCGAGCAGGTTGTAAAGGTCGCGGACCGCGTGCTGCGCCTGGGCCACGGCCATGCCGTAGCCTGGAACGATCACCACGCGGCTGACTCCATCCAGGATCATCGCTAATTCCTCGGCGGTAGTGGCCTTGATCTTGCCCGTATAAATCTCATCGGCGCTGGGCCCTCCCTCCACTACGCCGCCCACGCCGGCGAACATGACATTGGCCAGGGAACGGTTCATCGCCTTGCACATGATTTGAGAAAGGATGATGCCGCTGGCGCCCACCAGCGAGCCGGAGATAATCAGGACGGAGTTGTTCAGGACGAACCCGGTCGCGGTTGCGGCCAGGCCCGAGTAGGAGTTCGGCAGGGCGATCACCACCGGCATGTCGGCTCCGCCGATCGGTATCACCAGCAGCACGCCCAGTACGCTCGCCACCACCGTCAGCAACCAGTAAATATTCATGTTCGACGGTTCCAGCACCAGCCAGACTCCCAACCCGATTGAAACAGCCAGAACCAGCGCATTAATCAAGTGTTGTCCCCGGAAGAGCACCGGTTTGCTGCCGATCACGACCTCCTGGAGCTTGGCGAAAGCCACCAGGCTGCCCCAGAAAGTGACTGCTCCGATAATCCCGGAGGCGGCCGTGGAAATTGTCATCTGGGCGCCGGTGACCCGGCCGGTGATATTGGCTTCCAGCAGGGCCGCTCCGGCCACCATAACGGACGCCCCGCCGCCGAACCCGTTGAGCAGGGCCACCATTTGCGGCATGCCGGTCATCTGGATCTTGGTCGCCAGTATCGCGCCGAGAGCCGCGCCCACTATCAGGCCGACAATTATCATATCGAAGCTGAGGATGTTGCGGTCGAAAAGAGTCACCACGATCGCGATCAGCATGCCGAACGCGCCGATCAGGTTGCCGCGCACCGCGGTACGCGGATGGCTCAGGCCTTTGAGGCCGAGAATGAAAAGGACCGAGGCCAGCAGGTATGCCAGGTTTATTATCGCTTCTCTCATGATCTACCCTATTTTTTCTGGAACATCTTCAACATCCGGTGGGTGACCATGAAGCCCCCCACGACGTTGATGTTGGCGAATATCACGGCCGCCAGGCCCAGGATGGTGGAAAGAGTCGAATGCTGCGCTCCGGCCGAAATCAGTGCGCCGATCAGGGTGATGCCGCTGATCGCGTTCGATCCCGACATCAACGGCGTATGCAAAGTGGGAGGTACTTTGGTGATCACCTCGAAGCCCACGAATATGGCCAGGACGAATATCGTCAGGACAATTACGAAATTTTCCATGGCTGTCAGACCTCGCTAAGTTTTTCCAGTCGGTTTCAGGCGGCCGGTCTCTGCAGAGGCGGCAGTCCCAGTACCTCGCGGACGTGCGGCTGAACCACCTCGCCATCGATAGTCAAAAGAGTTTCGGCGGTGATCTCATCGGACCGGTCAATTACCAGTTTGCCTTCCTTGATCAGATGCCGCAAGAAGGTGACTATATTTTTCGAATACATCTGGCTGGCATGGTAAGGGACAGTGGCCTGGAGGTTCACCGGACCGAGAATCGTTACGCCGTGGGCGACAATGGTTTCGCCCGGTTTGGTCAGCTCGCAGTTGCCCCCGCGTTCGGCGGCCAGGTCCACGATCACCGAACCCGGCTGCATGCCCCGCACCATCTCTTCGGTCAAAAGTACCGGCGCCTTTTTGCCCGGGACTGCGGCGGTGGTGATGACCACCTGGTTTTCCGCCACCACCCTGGTCATCAGCTCGCGCTGTCTGCGGTAGAAATTTTCGTCCATCGCTTTGGCGTAGCCACCCGCATCCTCGGACTTACCGGTTTCGAGCTCCATTTCGACGAACTTGCCGCCCAGGCTCTCGACCTGTTCCTTGACCGCCGGCCGCACATCATAGGCGTGGACCACCGCTCCCAGGCGCTTGGCCGTGGCAATGGCCTGGAGTCCGGCCACTCCGGCGCCCACCACGAACACTCTGGCCGCGCTTACCGTGCCTGCGGCGGTCATCATCATCGGGAACATCCTCGGCAAGTATTCGGCGGCCAGGATTACCGCCTTGTAGCCGGCTACCGAGGCCATGGAGCTGAGGGCGTCCATGCTCTGAGCGCGGGTTATCCGCGGCATCAGCTCCATGGAAAAAGCCAATACTTTCTTTTCGGCCAGCTTCCTCACCGATTCGGCCGCTCCCAGCGGGTCGAGAAAGGCGATCACGTGCTGGCCGGGGCGCAGCAGGTCGAGGTCTTCCGTACCTTTTTCAGGATTGGCCCCGAACCCATTCACCTGCAGCAGGATGTCCGCCTGGCCGAAAAGCTCCTTCCGCGAGCCGATCAGCTTTGCGCCTTTCTGTGCGTAAAGCTCATCGGGATAGCCGGCCTCGCTGCCGGCGCCGGCCTGGACAATTACCTCGAGACCGGCTTTGGCCAGAACCGCCACGCCGTCGGGTACGACCGCCACCTGGTGCTGGCCGGGAAAAGTTTCTTTCGGTATTCCGGCAATCATCAGCTTGATCGACTCCTTGACTGGTTGTGCAGGAAACGTTTAGCCTCAAACAGTCCAAACAGATTTAACGTCTTATATACTACAAAATCATTGAAATTGCAAGTCAATTTAGAAGCGTGCGAATAAGAAGCCGCCGGACATTTTCAATCTGCTCAGGGATTGAGCCTGAATATAGTCCAGCCATCCGGCCCGCGCTCGTAGCGGAACCGGTCGTGCAGACGGTTCGGGCCCTGCTGCCAGAACTCCAGCGCCTCGGGTACGATCCGGTAACCGCCCCAGAACGGCGGCAGAGGCACTCCGGCTGTTTCGGGGTACTTCTTTTTCAGTTCGGCGATACGTTCATCCAGAAGTTCCCTGCTCCCCAGCGGGCTGCTCTGCCTGGAGGCCCAGGCCGCCAGCCGGCTTTCGTAGGGCCGGCTGTCGAAATAGCTTCGGCTTTCATCCCGGCTCACCCTGGCGGCCAGGCCCTCTACCCGCACCTGACGGCTGACCGCCGGCCAGTTAAAGGTGAGCGCCGCCCGGGGATTGGCCTCCAGTTCGGAGGCTTTACGGCTGGTGTAGTTGGTGAAAAACGTGAAACCGTCCGGGCCGTAGCCCTTGAGCAGCACAATCCGGCCGCTCGGTACACCGATAGTTGTGGCCGTGGACAAGCAGCCGGACTCCACTTCCATCTGGCCCCGTCTGCCGGCGTCCCGGAACCAGCGGTCGAACTGTTCCAGAGGGTCGGCCGCCAGATCGTCGGCTGTGAGATATCCCTCGTTTCCCGCCATTTCTTTCAGACCGCCTTCCCGAGCTTGTTGTACGCCATCTCCCAGAACATCACTTCGAAATGCACGCTGCGGCTGAAAAGCTCCTGCCAGCGCCGCCGGTCTATCTCGGAGGCCCCGGCCGCCAGCCGGTTCACCAGCTCGCGCAAGTAATCCACCAGGTTTTTCATTTCGGCCGAGGAATAAGTCCCGATCCATTCCGCGTAATACTTGTCCTTCGGCAAGCCCGCCTCGGCCAGCCGCCGGCCCACCTCGTAGTAGCCCCAGGCGCAGGGCAGAAGCGCGGCCACTCCATCGGCGAAGCTGCCGCCATAGGCCGTCCCCAGCAGGAAACTGGTATAGGCCAGGCAATAAGGGGCCGGCTCCACCTTTTCCAGGGCCGCCTGGTCCACGCCGAATTCGGCGCAGGTGCGCTTGTGCAGGTCCATTTCGAATTCCAGGGTCAATTTCAGCAGGTCTTTGAAACGGACCAGGGTGCCGAAATCCGGCGCTTTGGCTGTCAGCACTGCCAGGAGACGGCAGAATTCGATCAGGTAGACGTAGTCCTGTTCGAGGTAGAAGATGTATTTATCGCGGGCCAGGGTGCCCCGGCCGATTTCTTCGACAAAAGGGTGGGTGTGCATGCGCTGCCACTGGTCACCGCAATGCTCCGCCATCTGCCGGGTGAAATCCATTTTGACTCTCCTTACTTACCCTCGGCGGGTGTCTATAGCGAGCGGACGGTTGATAGGCTCCGCAATATTTAACTCCAGGAAGGAACTGAATATAACAGGATTCGCCTGATGGTCAACAGGGGGGAAAGAAAGGCACAAGCTGCATAAAGGGAAAAAGATAGTTACAGAGGGACAGAGTAACTGATAAGCGAATCAAATTGATATAATACTCTACTGATGCCTGCGAAGTAGCCACTGATATTTTTCACGCCAAGATTGCTCAAGAGCGTAATTTGAATTAATAATTGTCCCTGGCAAATGTCGAATCCATCCGGGAAAACCAATGAGTTTCAAGAGATTATTATTTCCATCGGAGGATAAGAGCTTAATAATATAGCCAAAGTCTGGAGAAAAGACCAAGCGGTCAGTGGTTCTTTTTGTCATATTCTCTGTTGCGGGCCCCACAATAAGGTGAGTAGGAGAATTATCGTTATAATTTAAATCGTATTCTATTATTTTTTCCATAATAGCGGCGGCAAGGCTGTCTACGCTGTTAAATACCACGCTATCCAAGCCGGCGCAATTCAAATCAATAAGAAGAGTATCTGTATTATCTATTTCGCCAATGACTATAATAAACCTTTGCCATGCTCCTTTCAACACGAGAGGAAAAGTTATTTTTTCACTCAGAATATCAGTACTCTGCTCCACAATAACATTGGGCATCCTAATAGCGAATCCGGAATTCCCACTATCCGCGTACCAAGGCCCATATTTTTCTTTTACGTGCACCTTCCACGGTATTGGCTCGGTAATAATAAAATTGGCATAGAAGGAATCCGGGATTGTGTCGGGATTGACTTTATATATCAGGGGAGTCGTTCCTTCAAGGCCTTTGACTGTGTCCGTACCGAATATAAGAAGCGCGTCTTCTATCTCCCGGTTGGCAAAAATCTTGTATTTTGTACGCACTTCACCATTAATATCCCAACTTGTACCGGGTACGACAATCGGTTCAGTCAGCAGATTCGACCCTATTTTAGCAAGAAATTGCAGCTTATTTTCAGATTTTTCTCTGAAACCAGACAATTCTTTTAATATACCCAGCAAATCGAAAATATCGGTTTTCCCGCTCAAATCATAGTCTGATCCCTCTCTTAGCGAATCTTTTCCTGAAATCTGACTCAAAGTTGAGAGTATGTCGAATACGTTGAGTAATCCGTCGTTATTGGCATCGCCCCGCCTGACCGCGTTATTATTAATTTCAATACAACTATTCTGCAAAGGACTGGAATAGAGATTGTTAGCGACAATTGGAATAATAAAGATAAAAAGAGGCAAGACATGGCAATTTGGGAAAATAAATTTTCTAAGGCGTGGTAGCAGGAAGGGTTTCATTTTAGATAGATTCCCTAAAAAGAGTTGGAACTATTGATAATTTATGAGTACAATATTTAAAACAGCGTAGCCTGCGCAAACTGTGCAGGCTACGCTATGAAATCTTACAATTATTTTAAAATAACCATTTTTCTGATAGATATATAATCTCCGGCTACAAGTCTATAGAAATAGATTCCCGAAGAAATGTGTTTACCTTCAGAATCTTTACCATCCCAAAATATAAAATATTTCCCTGGTTCTCTAGTTCCTGAGCCTAATTGCTTTATAAATTTACCCCTTATATCAAAAATATCCAGTGAAGCATTTTGTGGAGCATTGCCGCCGATTGTGAAACTAAAGGTAGTACTTGGATTAAAAGGATTGGGAAAATTTGGTAGCAAGCAGGTACTTTCTATAAAATGTACATTCTCATTCTGTGAAGTAGAAGCCAAAAGAGTCCCTGTTGGTAAGCCGTTAACATTGGAAGCGGCATTAATGGCAGAGGCACTTGATGGGAATAAGCTTTTCAACCTAGTTACATAGGATGCCCAATCTGATACGCCATATAAACCTTCAACTAAGTTAAACATGTACAATTGTGCTGTTTCTCCATCATCTCCGCTATCAATTAAATCGTAGATTCCATATCTATTATTTAGCATAACGATAGCGCCACCTGAACCTCCACAAGCATTTGATTCTTTTTGCTCATTAAATGTCCAATTTCTATAATGTACTGCCCAACCTTCGACGAAAGCAGTATATGCATTGTAGGCGGGTTCACAGTACAAAGAATAATCTCCATAATTAATAGTTTGGGCACCTGCTACATCATAAACATGATGTCCAAATTCATGCGCGACTACGTCATAATATCCGGACATAATTTCAATAATTCCCGCAAAGTACATCCCGATGGACCCAGATGTCCATCGGGATGGATATTCAACCCTAACAGTCCAAGGATCAATTCCTGCCTGCATAACTGTTTTCATTCTTACCGCAACCAGTTCATTAAAATTGGCGGCAGTATAACCATATTGCGAGCTTCCGTCGTCATAGAAATCGATATTCCCAAAATCCAAAATCCAACCATCAACAATCTGCCAATTATCGTCAATCATTATGTAATCTGGTCCAGGAATATATCTATTATCACTATCTTCAGTAACGTAATCGCCATCTTCGTTTTGCAATTTGAAAACAACACGATAATCAGCATTAATGTTATAGTTATAAATATGAAAGTAATATGAACCAGTGGTATAATCGGAATAGTAGGTATCTAGAGTATGCCAATCGCCAGGCCCTTGTTTTTGCAATTGGCAAAGAACGTTTTCTACGCCTCCACTTGATATCGCGTTACTAATATCACCATAAGCCATAATGTGTGAGACAATTTCTGACAATTGAGGATTGTTGTTTTCTTTTACTTTTTTGCTAATCCTATGATTGAGTGAAACACTCTCCTTGTACTGTCTATGTTGTTCTATAAAAGCATAAACTGCCTCATCTGTGACGTCAGGCACTGAAAATATCTTTTCTCGCAAATTGTAAAGCCTTACTGACTCTTGGTCTATTTCCATTTTAGCCGATAATGCTTTTACATAGTTTAGCCAATCCCTGTTATACAGTTTGTAAGGCTTGGAAAGTTGTAAGGAATCGAGATACTGATCTATCATTAAAATATTAAAATTCCTGTTTTCAGCTTCAAATCCATTTAAATAATTCATTTTCCCTTCAGAATCCCTAAAAGAAATTTTCAAAAAGTGAAGAGTTTCCCTAAGAATAGGTTCACTTTCAACCTGTTCGTGCAAAGATCCTGATAAAACAAAAATTTTTCTTCACCTAAGAAAAAGCTCTTACTGCTTAGAGAAATATTATTTTCAATTAAAGTACTCTTCACCGCGACTCCAATATCATAAACAGCGTTATCATCTAAGCTGGTAATAAGTTGCACCTTGGT
>JAZDIG010000027.1:0-5707 GCA_043805105.1 Candidatus Glassiibacteriota bacterium
CCCAATCCGCGCTCCATACACCACATGGCAGCGGTGGCGTGCATGTGGTCGGGGATCGCGATGATCACGGCATCGATGTTCCTGCCCTCTTTATCCAGCATCTTCCGGAAATCCTTGTACTTCGCCGCCTTTTCAAACTGCGCGTAGGTCTTCGCGGCACGCTTATCGTCCACGTCGCACAGCGCGACGATATTCTCCGACTCGCAGCCCCGGATGTCACCCGCGGCTTGGCCTCCGGCGCCAATCGAAGCGATGTTCAGCTTCTCGTTGGGCGATTTGTACCCCAGGCGCGGCAGCGAAGGAGCGCTGCCGCATCCAGCCGCTGGAATCGCTCCGGCGAGCAAGCTGCCGTAGAAGAAAAAATGACGTCTTGAAATGTTACTTTCCCGGGATGACATGAATTACCTCCTTTGGTCTGACAAACGCTACAATCAATGCCCTCTCCCTTTGCGAAAGGGGGAGCGAGGGGGATTTGCCAGCGGGTACGGCCCCCACAAAACGAGATGGACAGGCGGCACCGCTACAAAGCAGTCACTTTCGGCAGACGCACCTTGACCACGATTTTTTTCACACCCGCCGGTTCCTGGAAGGCCGCACCGGGCATGTGTGCGTCCTCGGGGAAGAAGATCGCGAAATCGCCCCGGCGCAGCACCACCAGGCTGTCCGCCGCATCCGGGTTGAACTTGACGAAATCCCGGGCCGGGTCGTACGGTTCTGCCACCGGCGCGGTTTCCGCGGCAGCGTAATATATCGCTTCCGGGCCGCCCGAGGCAAGGAACTGGACGTCCAGGTAGTTGAGGTGGCCCTCGAGGATTTTTTCCACGCGCGGAGCGGTGGTGTAGCTGGCGACGATTGCGATAACCCGGTCGCCGTCGATTTCGTAGCGGCCGTCCGCTGGCGGGTTGTCCCGCACCTGGTGCAGGTATTCGAAGGCCTTATCCAGGCCGGGCACGAGGTTGTCGTAACGGTGGTGGGTGGAAAGCTGGGCTGAGATCATTCGATACTCCCTGGAATCCGTTTAATTTTCTTACTCTTATTATTCATTAATCAGGCCGACAGGTTTCCAAATACTGCGCAATTCGGTTTCTTCGCAAATTACCGCAAAACATGTAGGGGCCCCGATAAATCGGGGTGTCTGCCCAGTCTGGTGATAAATATTTTGGTCCTAAGGGTGCACACAGGGATACGCCCTACACAAAACCGGATAGATACCGTTCTTATGGATTAAACGGCCTAAAGGCTATCCAGCAATAAACCGTGGGAACACGCTCGCTATTTAATTCACTTACCGGTCTTTCAGCAGCACCCCGATCGGCCTTCTCATCCATTCGGCCATGCGCATGAAGCCCAGGTCGGAGGGGTGACGGCCGTCCACCGTGGCTTCGCCGTCAACGCCGATCATCCCCACGGCCTCCAGATAGTAGAGGTTCCTGTCGCCCCCGTCCACGAGCGTCCGCCAGGCCTCGCGCAAGAGACGGTTCGCGGTGGAATCCGCCGGCCGCACGTCCTCCACCAGCAGGATCGAGGTTTCGGGCCTTTTTTTACGGATTATCTTCAAGAACGGCGCGACCAGCTCGCCGATCTTCTCGCTGACGTTGGGGATGCAGTCGATCACGTAGACTTCCGGGTCCAGTTCGGCCAGCAAGCCGGCCATCTCCGGCTCCAGCCGGCCGTTGCCGGAGAAGCCGAGGTTTATTATTTCCCGGTCGAGCCAGCGGCCGAGGATAGCGGTGTGGGGCATGCCGGGCCGGGAGGCGCAGCCGCCCTGGGTGATCGAGGTGCCGTAGAAGACTATCGGCCGGCCCGGCGGCTGCTGGAGCCGCCACAGCTTCGCGCCCACCGGCACGCCGATTTCGGCCTTGGTCACCCGGTTGTAGAGCGGCAGGTAAAGCAGGTATTCGGTGGCTACACCCGGAAGATTGTCGATCAGTTTCAGGGCGGTGCGTTTCATTTCGGGCTTACCCACCCTCAGAAAGCGCCAGGCTCCATCCCGCTTGACATACAGGTCCACCCCGCTTTTGCCGGTAGCGGCCATGTGAGGCATGCCATCGCCGCCGTCCCAGGCCACGCCGATCGCCCTGGCATCGGTGGCGAAACGCACGCATAGGCCGGTCGCATCCCGGCTCAGCTCCCAGACCGGCTTACGCACCACGTCCCTGGCGCGGGCCGGCAGGCGGTCGTAGTAAGATTCGGTATCGGTCCAGCCCTTGCCTTCCACGCCGATCTTTTCCACGTCGTACCAGGCGATAGAACTGTCTACCTTCGCCTCGTCCCGGCTGACCAGTGTATTTTCCTGCACCTGTGCCTGGCCGGTCGAAAATGCACATAGAAGCGCGGAGGCGAACATGACTGACCGCAAGCGGAATCCCATAATTACCTCGGCATGACTGATGGTTTGACAACGGGATGGCGGCTACTTCAGGAGCACCATCTTGCGGGTGAACACCTGTCCGTCTCCGCTGATCATCCGGTAGAAATAGACCCCGCTGGCGACAGGTGTGCCCCGTTCGTTGGTGCCGTCCCAGTAGACAGTGTATTCCCCGGGAGCGCGGAAACCCTCGGCCAGCACCCGCACCAGCCTGCCGCCGATGTCGAAAACCCGGAGCGAAACCCGGGCGCCGGCGGCCAGGTCCGGCACGGCGTAGCTGATCGCGGTGGTGGGATTGAACGGATTGGGCACGTTCTGGCCGAGTGAATAGGCTTTGGGCAAGCTTACCGGCGCTCCGGAATTTTTCACCAGCTCAAGGATTTCATCGATCCGGCCGGAGTCCAGGCCCTGGGCCAGGAGCTCCAGGCGCAGCTCTGTCAGATCGACCGGAGCGCCATTGCCGGCCAGGGCACTCCGCCGGCCGGCGAGTATCTTGAGGCATTCCAGCAGGTCGAAAATGTCGAGCTTGCCGTCGCCGGTCAGCTCGGCGCAGGCAAACTCCTGTTCTGAGGGCGTGGCCTTTTTCGAGATGAAGGACAGCATTTTCAGCAGGTCGAAAATGTCGAGCTTGCCGTCGAGGTTGGCATCCCCGGCGAGTGTACAGCCGGACGCGGCGGGTTTTCGCCCAATACCGGTAAGGCCGAGTTCTATTCTGGCATGGGCCGGATCATCGGTGGAGAAGGAGACTGTCCCGCTCTGGCTGCCGGAATCGGCCGGTGTGAAACGGATCGCGACTGCGGCGGAATCGTTTTTGGATACTTTCAGCGTGTCATTCTGCACCGTTGAAAAAATCCCGGAGTTCGGAGAAAAACCCCAGGCCAACAGGACAACCGGGCCGGAGTTTTTCAGCCACACAGCCCGCTGGTCGCTCGCGCCCACCTCCACGGTGTCGAACGCCACTGCCGGCGGCGCCACGGAAGCAGCCGGATAAGCGCCCGTGCCGGTGACCGCAATCAAAATCTCCGTCCGGGTAGGATCATTGGTCACGAAGCTCAATTGGTCCTCATAGGCGAGTTTGTCTTTCGGAGTGAAAGTGAGCCTCACCGTATCAGCGCCTCCCGACCGGATCGTGGTGTGATCCGACGTTATCCCGAAAAAGAACGGCTTGTTGCCGCCAAATTCCGAGAGGACGAGATCGGCAGTCCCGCTGTTGGAAATGGGGAAGGCGGCCCGGCTGGTTGCGCCCACCTTGACCGTGTCGAAATTGAAATTGCTCTTGGCGAAATTCACCAGCGGAGCAGGCGTAACATCGGTGAGGGCGGCGGTGAGATAGACCTTGAGATCGTACTGGGTGTTCGGATACAGGGTGAAACTCGTTCCGCCGTTGGAGGAAAAAAAGATGTCCTTGCGGGTACCGGGGATAGCTCCCAGACCCGGGCCGTCGCCGACAGCGACGAAAGGCTTGTCCGGCAACTGGAAAACCGCCCAGAGGGTACGGCTGTTGGACAGGGGGGTGGCTTCCCATTCGACATTGCTCAGCCCCTGCTCCTTGCCGACATAGCCCGTGGTAAGCCGGATCGGGCTGCCGACATCCGGCATGGTGTCGGTGCCGGCGGTGAGCATGATTTTGGGCCAGGTCATGTTGAGGTCGTTATTGAAAAAGGACAGGCCGTAAACTTCGAACGCCGGCGGCAGGCTGGCAGCCGGGAAGCGGAGCGCCAGGTAATACTGGCTGGTGGTGTTGCTTAAACTCAAGACCGTAATGGTCCCCTTGTAGTCCAGGTCGTAGCGGGCGACCAGCATGGCCTCGGCCAATGCGAAATCGTAGCCATCGGCGATCCCGCCGGTGGCGACAGGCCGGGCGCCGAGCTGGCTGGTGGCATTCAAATAGTACTGCGGGATGTAAACTGTCGGGTCGCCGTTCTGCTGGTAGTAATTACCCAGGTTGCCCAAGTCAACCGAATGCGCCCGGAGGTAATAGTCGGTGTTCAGGGCCAGGCCGTCGATCGAATAGCGGCCCAGGTTATCGCTGATCGCGGCCACGTCTTCCTCGCCGGTGGCCTGGTTGATCGCGCTGATATAGACGCCCCACACCGGCAAGCCATCCGTGCGGGTAACCCTGCCACTCAGCGAATCGGTCGAGCTGGAGAACAGTGGCCCAGGATAGAGGCCGGAAATGCCGGCTATGTCATCCGCGGCCAGCGAGTTCTGCCCGTCCCGCGTATATGGATACATGGTGGCGTATTCGATGTAGGTATGGTCCAGCCCCAGCAGGTGGCCGATCTCGTGGGTGGCCACGTCCTGCAGGCTGATCTTCAGCTTGCTCAGGTCGGTCTTTTCCGCAGTGGTGAAGATGTACTTGACGTCGTTGAAAAAAATGTCGGAGTCGATTATCTCGCCTGTTTGCGAATAGAAAGTGTTGATGGTAATGCCGACAACGGACGGCCCTATATCCGAAACTTTGAAATCAGGGGCATAAGTATCGAATATCACCAGATTAACGTCATCCTGCAGGCGCGCGTTGACCGAGGTTCTGCCCATATATTGGAATTTGAAGTCAGCGTTATTCACCTGATCCCAGGCCTGGAAGCTGGTCTGGATCGCGCTCTCGATTTGTGAAATGTCTATGGCGTCATTGGAGCCCGAGCTGTTGATGTAGAATTTAATGGGCTGGCCACCGGTCTCCCAATGTTCCCGGGCGTTCTCTGAAGTATAAAAATAAACGTAGCCGGAGGCCGGAACGACGGTCAGGAGGGAACCGGCCAGGCAGATGGAGGCTATCCTTGTGTAGTGTCCAGTAAATAGATTACAAAAAGCGAAAATTTTCTGAAGTTTTGATTGCTGCTTCTTAAATCCCCCCTGGCCCCCCTTTGTCAAAGGGGGGAAGCCATCCCCCATTTTTGTCAAAGAGGGAGAGCCACTTCCCACTTTTGTCAAAGAGGGAGAGCTACCTCCCACTATTGTCAAAGGGGTGGAGTCACCTCCCACTTCTGTCAAAGGAGGGGAGCCACTTTCCCCATTTTTAAAGGGAGATAAACCGCCTCCCCCTTTTTCAGAGGGAGGTAAACCGCCTCCCCCTTTGACAAAGGGGGATCGAGGGGGATTTGATTGAAAACATTTAAATTTAGATAAGAGACGCGACATTTGAATGATTTACCTCGCGTGAGGTATTATCAGAGTAATTTTGAACATTCTTAACACCGCTCCCGCGGGCGACCAGCCGGTCGCCCCTACGCAGACCTTCCCTGTGCGTGTGGGGAAAACCTGTACTGGCCGGTTTCAAAGCCGCCCGTACGTCCGACCCTGGGGCGGATTACCCCGGAGCAAAGCTCCGAGGAA
>JAZDIG010000028.1:0-13603 GCA_043805105.1 Candidatus Glassiibacteriota bacterium
GACATCCGCCGCGTGCTGGAGGACAAGGAGATCGACGCGGTCACGATCGCCACCCCCGAACAGTGGCACGCCCTGATGACTATCTGGGCCTGCCAGGCCGGCAAGGATGTCTACGTGGAAAAGCCGGTGAGCCACAACGTCCGGGAAGGAAGAAGAGCGGTGGAGGCGGCCCGCAAGTACGGCCGGGTGGTAGCCTGCGGCACCCAGCAGCGCAGTTTCCCGCACGTGATCGAGGCGGTGAGGCAATTGCGCGCGGGAGTAATCGGCGAGGTGTTCCTGGCGCGGGGACTCTGTTTCAAGCCACGCGAATCTATCGGCCGCAAAGCCGACAGCCCCACTCCCACCGGGGTCCACTACGACCTCTGGCTGGGACCCGCCCCCCTGCGGCCATTCAACGAAAACCGCTTCCACTACAACTGGCACTGGTTCTGGGACTACGGCTGCGGGGATATCGGCAACCAGGGGGTGCACGAAATGGACACTGCGCGCTGGGGCCTGGGAACGGACACTCTGCCGGCAAAAATATTCAGCTCGGGCGGTTACTACGCGTTCGATTCGGACCAGGAAACCCCCAACACCCAGACTGCGGTATTCGAGTGGGCGGACGGCCGGAAGCTCGAGTTCGAGGTGCGGGGGCTGTACACCCACGATGAGCGCGGGATCAAGATCGGCAACTTCTTCTACGGCACCGAGGGCTGGATGGAAGTGGACATCCAGGGTTTCCGGACGTTCCTGGGCCGCAAGGACGAGCCGGGGGCCTCGATGCGGGCCGTGGTGATAACAGAAGGCAGTTCGGTGGGAGCGCCCCAGGGGTTCAGCGAGAGCGCGGCGCACGATTCGAGCCGGGTATTCCACCGCAGGAATTTTATCGAGGCGGTGCGTTCGCATGACCCGCAGCATCTGACCGCCGGTGTCCTGGAAGGGCACCTCACCAGTTCTCTCTGCCACCTGGCGAACCTTTCCTACCGCCTGGGCCGTCAGCTCGAGTTCGATCCGAGCGCCGAACGTTTCATTGGCGACCAGGAAGCGGACCGTTACCTGACCCGTGATTACCGGCCTCCGTACGTGGTGCCGGAGAAGGTGTGAGGGGCTGAATCACGGATGGCACGGATCAAAAGAAAGATTCCACGGATACAAAAATGCTGCTTTACATATGATAAAGGAACATAGCTATGTTTATATGGGGAATTGTCTTGGCAATCTTAGGTATCGCTGGTATTAATGGAATTTGGCGGAAGAATGAATGGCGTTATTCCATATTCGAAATCTGCAGATATCTGGAACTAAAAACAAATCTTAAAGTTTCACAGCACTATGCAAATTTTAAAAAAAATGGAACCATAATGACTCTAATTTTTCTTCTCCTTTATGTCAGCGGCGCAGTACTTATATATGGGGAATATCCCAAAAAGTGGATTTTGATTATTGAAATCGTCCTCCTGCTGTGGTTATCTAAAGCAGTCGTCAGCCTTTTTCGAGCAGCATATTCAAAAAAAATTAGGCTATTGAACTTCCTATATTCTCCACATATCCTTGCATGGCGTCGTGACCATTGGTCAGAATATTCAGATGAGCAAATTGCTGTTGCAATATGCCAGGCATCAGGATTAGATTCTTCTGAGATAATTACTAATATTTCAACTTTAGATAATTACCTTATTACGCTTTGCCGCCAAACTAGGCCAGAGCAAGAGGCAATTGCATATCCAAAGGTTCTCGAGAAACTCCACGCTCAGGCGGAAAGAATGATCTGGAATGGATAATACACAATAGGAATTATATCTTTCGCAAACCCAACGACGCAGCAAAGCCGCCTTGTGAAAATATAATGGCGTTTAAGACACTCCATTTTTGCTTTTGAAGGGACGCCGGTTATGAGTAAAACCCCAATAATCCCAACAAAAATATCCACCATAGCAATACTAAAATGGTTGTGTTCCGTCCTTGGCGGAACTCTTCTAACTGCTCTTCCGGCTCTGTTTCCTTCACACATAGTGCCTCTGCTTTCCAAAACGAAATGGTCAATACTATCGGCTTTGCTATTAACAATGTTAATTTTGGTAACATTGACCGCCTCCCAATATCATTATCAATTGCGCTCTAAAAGAAGGCCGCTCAAGATACTCCTCAAGAAGCTATGGGCGCAACGCAAAGCCTTTCCACAAGCATTGCACGATCCAGAGCAATTAACTCGCTGGGCGTTCGTAACTGAGCCGATCTTTGACCACGAAAAATTGTCTGGCATGAAGAAAAATCTTAATGCCCATAAGAGTTGGCTTCTCAAGGGCGATATGTCTGTCAGCTTTTTAAAAGAAGCAGAACAGGGCATTCCTGAAATTATGGATAAGGCAATAGCGATTTTACAGCACGAGATTGATTTAGTATAGTTAAGGGTTTGCGAAGTATATAATACCGTACACAATATTATATTGCCCTCCACAACCTCTCGCTGTAATCTACCTGTTGCAGATGTGTCAATGAACGTGCCGACCCGCCTCCTCGAAACCCAATAATATCAGCCAAAACTTCATCCTCCCCTTGACATCCATTCTCAATCTCAGTAGATAACAGCTATGGATTTTCACTCCCTGTTATTTGCCGGGATTTTTTATTGCCATGCTCAAATTTATTATTGAGTATCAACTTCAATCCTTATTGATCGGAGCCTGCCTGTGCTGCGCAAATTGATTGCCCTCACCTTCATGCTATCCCTCACATCCTGCGGCAACGGCCCTGCGGTCGGCCCGCTGAAACCCCATATCGCCTCGCAGGCGGCCCTGGTCCACGACTGGCCCAACTGGGGCGGGGACGAGGGCGGCGTGCGGTTTTCGCCGCTGGACCAGATCGACCGGACAAACGTAAGCCGGCTCGTGCGGGCCTGGACCTACCACACCGGGGACGTTTCGGACGGGTCGAACAACACCTCGTTCACCACGTTCGAATGCACGCCATTGGTGGTGGACGACACCATGTACATCACCACGCCCTATTCGCGGGCGATCGCGCTGGACCCGGAGACCGGAACTGAACTGTGGGCATTCGACCCCGGGATTGTCAAGGGGGCCCAGGCCCACTGGATGATGATCAACCGCGGGGTGGCGAGCTGGAAAGGCCGCGGCGAGCACCGGATTTTGCTGGCCACCATGGACGGAGACCTCTGGTGCCTGAACAGTGCGGATGGCAAGCCGGTCGGGACTTTCGGCGAAGCGGGCAAGCTGGCCCACGGCTACCTGGGCCAGGGCGGCCGAAAGCTCCACGGCGACGAGGCCAGCCCGGAGAACCTGCCCACCGAATGGATGGGTTCGGTCACAAGCGCGCCGGTGATCTACAAAGACATTGTGATCGTGGGCGGACAGCTCCCGTATCTGCGGGCCTACAGCGTAATAAGCGGCACCCTGGTCTGGGAGCGCAGCAAGATTCCTTCTGCGGATGACCCGGACCGGGCGACCTGGGAAGGAGCGGGCCTGGCCAAGCAGGGCGGCAGTTTCTGCTGGTCGCCCATGAGCGTGGACAGCGAGCGCGGCCTGTTGTTTGTCGGGACCGATTCGCCCACGCCGGATTTCTACGGCGGCGAGAGGATCGGCGACGACCGGCCCTGCAACAGTATCATCGCCCTGGAAGCCTTCAGCGGCCGCACGGTCTGGCAGTTTCAGACGAGCCATCACGATGTCTGGGACTACGACCTGCCGGCTCAACCGAACCTGATCACGGTGAGAAGAGGCGGCCGGGAAGTGCCGGCGGTGGCGGTGTCGACCAAGCAGGGGTTCCTGTTCGTTTTCCATCGGGAAACCGGGGAGCCGCTGTTCGAGGTCCAGGAGCGGCCGGTGCCGCAGAGCAGTGTGCCGGGCGAGAAGCTGTCGGCCACTCAGCCGTACCCGACAGCCCCGCCCCCCTATGCCAGGCAGCGGGCCACGCCAGCTGACATCGCGACGGTGACGCCCGAACACGAGGCATTGGCGCGGGAGAATTTCAAGCGCTGGAATATCGGCGGGCTGTACGACGCGCCCAATGAGCGCGGGACGGTGGTGTTCCCCAACACGATCGGCGGCGGGGCCTGGGGCGGCGGCTGTTTCGACCCGCACACCGGGCTCTATTATATCA
Organism: Candidatus Glassiibacteriota bacterium; assembly: GCA_043805105.1. Classification (GTDB taxonomy): domain Bacteria; phylum Gemmatimonadota; class Glassbacteria; order GWA2-58-10; family GWA2-58-10; genus JAZDIG01. The sequence goes on from JAZDIG010000028.1 coordinate 4,102, forward strand.
GCGCCTCCAACGTGGGCAGCCTGATGAAGATGGTCCCGACCGGCAAGGAATCGCCGAAATGGGAACGGGTGACCGCGGAATACAATAACGGCCGGTTCTGGGACAACCGGACCCGGATCCCGTTCACTTCCCCACCCTGGTCCACCCTCACCGCTCTCGACCTCGACCAGGGCACTCTCGCCTGGCAGGTGCCGCTGGGCAATCCGGAATCGCTCACCGGGCGCGGGATAACGGGCCTGGGCACGGTGTCGATAGGCGGCGCTATCGTGACCACCGGGGGGCTGGTCTTTATCGCGGCTTCCAATGACCGCACTTTCCACGCTTTCGACAGTTCGACCGGAGCGCTGCTCTGGGAGGCCCCAATCGACGGGAGCGGCCACGCCGTGCCGATGACATTCCTGGGCCGGCGGAGCGGGAAGCAGTACGTGGTGATCGCCGCGGGCGGGGGCAACAAGTTCAACGACCATTTCGACGATGCGCTGGTGGCGTTCAGCCTGCCGTGAGGAAGGGCAAGGCCGATGCGAGGGGCCGGGAGGGGGCGGGCCGGCACGGACATTGCCAGAGCCACGCCGGCGGGAGTTCCGCTGCGGGTGGTGGTTCGCAATGTCCGTGCCGGCCCGCCTGCTCCCACCGAAGGGAAAATCACAATCTCACAATCCAACACCCAATGCCCGGGATCCCGGTGGGCGGACACACAGCTCCGACCCCACTCCTGGATCGGGCAAGCGGGTATAACCTCAGTTGTACGGGCAAGTCCCGCCCTGGCAGGAACCTCCGCCGCAGGAAGGTGGTGTGGAGGGGCTTGCCTTACCCACGCCGTAAGTCGAAAAGATGCGCTCCATCGGCTGGCCGCAAGACTGGCATTCGTGGCTCTTCTCCCCGCTCGTCGATTCCAGCACTTCGATCCGTTTCCCACAGGCGTGGCAGCGGTATTCATAGATCGGCATATCAGGTCCTCCGTGTTTGTATCGATTCCCGGTGAGGGTAGCGGCCCAACCATAATTCAAAGCGAATGCCAGTACAACGCGGAAAGCCCGCCCTTTGTATCATGTAAATTTCCAAACATTTAGCCAATAAAAATAAAACGACCGCCCGCATAACGCCGGACGGTCATTTCCAAGTGAGAACACCAAAGATCGCCTTACTTTTTGATCTTGATCATTACCTTGCACTTCGGGCACTGAGCGGTGGCGTCGTTAACGTTGAATTGTACCACCGCCTGGCAACGGGGACAGCGGGCATAGCGTGTTTCGTTCACTACCGCGCCTTTCATAAAATCCTCCGAAGGGCTTATTCACCATACTGTTGTATTCAAGCGCCCGATTTTACCATAAATTGACAAACCTTGTCAAGTGGAATCCGGAAATTTTGTCATTCACGAAAGTTACGCTTCTGGAGCGGAAAGGCGTTGCAGTCATTTTATCGGCAGACCGGGTGCCGGGCTTGAGTGAGTCTTCGGCCGGAACCGACCTCTCATAGACGCGAAGAGGGCCGCCCTCCCTCAAGGAGTGACCGCCCTCTTCACGAGGTCCGGTTTACGTGATAACGATCACTGGGTACCGGATAACCCCACTCTCCGGCTGGCAGAAAGGCGCAAGGACCCTTTCCTATTGCCGCCGGCTCACTTTTTCGCTTTCAGCTTGATCCGGGCGCCGCAGGTGCGGCAGACCGCCCCGTTTTCCCCCTTAGCGAATGTCACCACCCCGGAACAGCGGGGGCAGCGTTCGAAGCGCAGCGCTTTCGTCCATTTGACGACCATCTGAAATATCTCCTGTCCAGGAGCGGGGAACTCCGGAACTCGCTATCTGCTTCATTCTACCGCGAAAGATACCTATTTGTCAAACCGGTGGAAAAAGGCTGCTCAAGTCCGGTCTGACTTACCGTCGGATAAATTCAGGCCGGTCAAAGGCTTTGACAGCTATTCTGAATTTAATTCTGTTTTTCGCGGTTCATGCGGAAGCGCCCGCAGACGAGGTACAATTTTTTTAACTTATTTATTTTCTAAGAGTTATGCCGCACGGCCTTTTCGTTACAACTTCCGTTTACCGGATACCGGCCGGCTTGTCCCGCAACTTTTTCAAGTTAAAGCGGTTGTAAAACGCGAAGAGTCTGCTTATTCTTTTTCAAACTCAGCCATCCCCGGCAGCCCGGATTCGGCCCTGATTTTTGGCGAAAACACGGGTAAAGCGAGTCTTTTTTAGAAATTTCCGTATTCGTGATAATCCGATAAAGATCCAGTCAAGTATTTATTCCGGCTATAACCGCAGGAGGTAAACGTGCCTTACCCTCTGAACCGGAGAAAATTCATGGGCCTGACCGGCGGCGCCTTGGCGGCCCTGGCCTGGCCTGAAATCGTGTCTGCGGCAGGGACGGGCGGCCGGCCGAACGTGCTCTGGATAAGCTGCGAGGACATGAGCCGGGAACTGGGCTGCTACGGCTACCGCGATATCCGCACGCCCAATATCGACCGGCTGGCCGGCCAGGGTCTGCGCTTCGACAACGCCTACACCGTGGCCCCGGTCTGCGCGCCCAACCGGTCCGGGATAATCACCGGCTTGTATCCCAACTCGATCGGCTCGCACAACATGCGCACCGAGGTCAAGGGCTACGAATGCGTGCCCCCGCCCTGCGTCAAGTGCTTCCCCGAATATTTGCGGGCCGCCGGCTACTTCTGCACCAACCGGTCGAAAACCGACTACCAGTTCGCCCCACCGCTCACCGCCTGGGACCGTCAGGGCTCGAACCACCGGGACTGGGACGAACGGGCTCCCGGGCAGCCGTATTTCAGCGTGATCAATTTCATCATGACCCACGAGAGCATGATCCGCACGCCCCTGGAGCTGGACCCCAAAAAGGACCCCGGTTCGGTGGAGCTTCCCCCTTACTACCCGGACACTCCCCTGGTGCGCCGCGATTTCGCCCGCTACCTGGACCGGATCGAGGAGCTGGACGTGGAAGTGGGCAAGGTCCTCGAGCGGCTGGAGCGCGACGGCCTGGCCGATAACACGGTGGTGTTCTTCTGGAGCGACCACGGCCGGGGCCTGCCCAGGGCCAAGCGCTGGCCCTACGATTCCGGCACGCAGATACCGCTGATAGTGCGCTGGCCTGGAGTGATCGAGCCGGGGACCGTCACCGACCAGATAGTCAGCTCGATTGACCTGGGGCCCTCGGTGCTGTCCGTGGCCGGAGTCGAACTCCCCTCCCACCTGCAGGGACGGACTTTCCTGGGAGAACAGAAAGCCCCGGCGCGGGATTACGCGTTCAGCTTCCGCGACCGCATGGACGAGACCTACGACATGATCCGTTCGGCCCGGGACAAGCGTTTCCGCTACGTGCGCAATTTCAACCCTGAACTGCCGTACGCCCAACCAATCGCCTACATGGACCTGATGCCGACCATGCAGGAATGGCGCAAGCTGTACGCCCAAGGTAAGCTGACAGGCGCGCAGAAACTTTTTTTCGCCGACACCAAGCCGGTGCACGAGCTCTATGACACCGCCGCCGACCCCCACGAAGTGAACAACCTGGCCTACGACCCGGCCTACCGGGAGGTGCGCGAGCGGATGAGCCGGGCGGTGGAAGCCTGGATGGACCAGATCGACGACTTGGGGCGGGTGCAGGAGAACGAGCTGATCGAGCGGATGTGGCCGGGCCGGGTGCAGCCGGTGACCGGGGCGCCGGTGATCGTGCCGGCCGGCGGCAAATTCAGCAAGCCGTTGGTGGTGCGGATAAGCTGCCCGACCCACGGGGCGTCTATCGCCTGGACGGACGAAGAAGGCGACAAAGTTAACTGGAAGCTCTGGACGGGTTCGGTCCGGCTGGTGAAGAGCTCATTTATCCGCAGCCGGGCGATCCGGATCGGGTACAAGGAGAGCCTGGAAGTGAGAGTGGAGTACGAGGTGGAGTAGGTAAAGCAATCCGGCAGAAAATGGTTTGAGGATATTTTGTGTCTTACCGGTTATGCACAAAGCAGCTTGTGTCTCACTTTTTAGCAAATGTGAGACACAAAACGGTTTCCGTATCACAGGTGAGACACAAAGAGTATTTTCGACCGGTTAATCCCGAACCAGAGAAATAAGACTGGAAAACACCAGGATCGCGGCCCTCCTCCCCCGGCCTTCAACCAAGATGTCCAGCAGCCTGTCTTTCTGCAAAGTGCTTAAAATGCGCGAAGCGCTGGGCTTAGGGATTCCCGATTTTCTGATGAAATCGGTGGTCGTAAAAATCGGCTTGTCGAAAAGCGCATCCAGGGCCTGGATGGAAAATTGAGATCTGGTAAGCCTGGAAATCGTCGACTTCATTTGTTCGTACAGGTCCAATATTGACTTCGCTTTACTGCTATTATATTCCGCCTGGGCCGCAACGGCCTCGAGGAAAAAACTTATCCATTCTGTCCATTCGCTATTCCGCGATATTCCCTGAAGTCTTTCGTAATATAAATCACGGCTTGACTCGAGGTACGAGCTCAGATAAAACATGGGACTCGAGAGTAATTCTTTTTCATACAAATAAATCGGAACCAATATTCTTCCTACCCGCCCATTCCCATCCAGAAACGGATGGATAAGCTCGAACTGGCCATGCACGACGGCAAGCTGTACGAGCCTGTCTTTTTCCTCAAAATGAACATAGTCCTCGAGGTTGGCCATCAGCTTCAGCACCTTATCCGGCGGCGGCGGCACAAAGGTGGCTTTTTCTATTGGTGTACCAGGTTTTCCAATCCAGTTTTGCTTATTCCGCAGTTTGCCTCTGGCCTTAAATTGTCCTCTGACCCCTTCCAACAAATCCGAATGAATACCGAGAATCATGTTCAGGGAAATCGGTCTCTTCCGGAGCGTTTTAACAGCTGAATTCAGTGCCTTACGGTAATTGATAACTTCCTTGATGTCCTCAAGTTTCTCTGTTTTTCTCCCCGGCGAAGCTTCGAACTCGAGAACTTCTTCCATGGTTGCCTGAGTTCCCTCGATCCTGGAAGAAAGAACCGCTTCCTGTGTGGTCAAGGGTGACAATAAAACATCAGTATTCACTATCCCCTGCAGAATCCCGTCATAACGAGCCAGTGAAGCATTGGCTTTCCCAATAAGTGGAACCAGACGGCTCCAATTAATGTTCCGCAGCGGCAGAGTTTCGAGTTCGAAGGGTATCATTTTGTGACTGTTTCTCCCTTATTTACGATGGATTGGCCAATATTTAACACACTTTTCCGCACCCGGGTCCTCCAACCCACCTGCGTCACGCCGTACAAACTTCCGCCAAGTAAGACAGCAAGGAAATATTTGCGTCTCATCAGCTATATATAAAATAGCTTGTGTCTCACTTTTTTGCAAATGTGAGACACAAAACGCTTTCCGTATCACAGGTGAGACACAAAGCGTGAGCATTCAACGGGATCGGTTGCGGACCGAAAAGTGTGCGAAGAAGCACAGAAATAGTCGTATCCAGCAGGGCGGGTCGCGAACCGCCCCTACGGTAGGATAGCCAGGTGGGGTACCGTGCAATTCGTGCAACATCTGTGGCCTCCGTGAGTTCAAATCACGGATTACACGGATAAAAGACGGATGGCGCGGGTCCACCCAACACCGCCGGGCGAACACGAGGTTCGCCCCTACGCATTACAGGGACGACGGAGCTTTCAATCAGAGAAAGCTTATCAGGCCATTCACTTCCGCGAGATTTTCTCCAAAGCGTACCTCACCCAGCCCCGGCTCTCCCCGCCCGGCGGCACCACGATCAGCCCCGACTCTTTTTCGAAACCCTTCGCATACAGGTTGTGGGCATCGGGGCTGGCGGTGAGGTTTTCCACGCAGAAAAAGTCGTTCTGAGGCAGGTCGTAGACAATCAGGTGGCCGAATTTGTAACTGGCGGCCAGGGTAAGCCGCACGCCGCTGTCGCGCCATTCGACTACCGCCGGAGTTTCGGGAGTCAGGCCGTACCAGATGTCATCCACGGCCAGGTCGGCCACGCGCACCGGGCTGGTGAGATCGTATTGTGTACCCGCCACCGGGGCCAGCCCGCCGGTGGGAATCAGGTTCTCCATCAGCATACGCCGGTCCGCGGGCACAGTCAGCCAGACCTCGCGGCGGTCCCCGGGATAGTTCCAGTAGGCGTGGAAGCCCAGCCCGAACGGCAGGGAGGTGCTGTCACGGTTGGTGACCCGGTATTCGATCCGGACTCCCTCGCGGTCGACCACGTATTCGAGCTCGAGCCGGTGATCGATGCCGAACTGGCGGTAGCGGTCGGTGCCGGCCGTAAAGTCGATCCAGGTGTGCAGCCTCACGCCGCTACTATCGGCCGACGGTGTCTCCCACTGCCAGGGAACATCCCGCACCAGGCCGTGGATATGGTTACCAGCGCGGTTACGGACGAAATTGAACTCGCGGCCCGCGAACATGAACCTCCCCTCGGGCACGCGGCAGGGCGTGGGATAGAGTACCGGCACGCCCCGGCTGGAACCGTCGAAACTATCCAGCGCGGCCGGGGATTCGAGCAATTGGACGCCGGCGAATTCGAGGCTGAACAGGTTAGCGCCGGCATCGGGAGCGATTTTGGCCACTATCGGCTGCGGGCCGCTACGGAGAAGCGTGACTACGGTATGGCCCCCGGCCGCGGCAGTGTCCACGGCGAAACTGAAAGTTTCGAGCCGGGGGTGGGGCCCGCAGACCAAATAAGGCAAGAGGAAAAGCAGGCCGGCCGCGATCATCCAGCCGGCAAGCTTGCGGTCCAGGGGACGGTTGAGGCCGCACAGCGGCCGGGCGCATTTCATGGGCAAGCTCCGCAGTCAGACAGTTAGGGTTCGACACAAGGAAATTACAACGAATCGAATGCACCTGTCAATTGGACTTGGCTTTCGGCGGGAGGATCGTTATATAGTACACACAATCTCTTTGAGAACAACTATCATTATCCAACAAGGGAGAAGACGATGCGGGTCGGCGAGGGCGGACACCAGTTCGACTGGCACGAACACTGGGCAATGATCCCGGACAGCCTGACCGGCCGGGCCAACGGCCGGACGCACGGGGTCGAAGTGACCGCCGGGGGCGAGATCGTGGTGTTCAGCCAGGCGACGCCGGCGGTGCTTTTTTTCGACCGCGAGGGCACCCTGCGGCGCAGCTGGGGCGACCGATTCCCAGGGGCCCACGGCCTGACTCTGGTAGTGGAAAACGGCGTGGAATACCTCTGGCTCACCGACCACGACACCGGCGAAGTGGTCAAGACCACGCTCGACGGCCGGACCGTCCTGAATATTGTCAGGCCCGGGCACCGGGTCTACGAGTCGGCCAGGTACGCGCCCACCTGGGTGGCGGTCTGCGAGGAGCGGTTCGGCGGCAGCGGCGACGTCTGGGTCACCGATGGCTACGGGTCGGGCTACATCCACCGCTACGACAAAGGCGGCCGCTACCTGGGCAGCCTTAACGGCGAAGAAGGCAGTTCGGGAGCTTTCAAGTGCCCGCATGCGATATTCCTGGACACCCGCCATCGGGAGCCGGAAATCTATATCGCCGACCGGGGCAACCACCGCATCCAGGTCTACGATCTGGAGGGCGCATTCAAGCGCCAGGCGGCGGCCGAACACCTGACCAGCCCCTGCGCGTTCGACAGGCGGGGGGAGTTCCTGCTGGTGCCGGAATTGTTCGCCCGGGTGACCATCCTCGACCTCGACGACCGGCCGGTCTGCCGGCTGGGAGCCAACGAGCCGGTAGTGGAGACCGAAGGCTGGCCCGACCTCAAGCCGCCGCAGGTGCGGCCCGGAAAGTTCAACAGCCCGCACGATGCAGTTTTCGACCATGAGGGGAACATTTTCGTGGCGGAATGGATAATCGGCGGGCGGATCACGAAGCTCGGCAAGCGGGAGGATTGATGTCTGCTCAGGCAGACATAGAACTGCCCGGTCAAGAATGTCAACTGGAATTCCGTCTAAGATTCTATCTATTTACCTACCAAAGACTTATTTGTTCTTTTGTCGCCAAAAGAACCAAAAGCGTTGTCACGCATTACAATGCGTGGATCTACGCTATGCTGGCGCATAGCTCCGGTTCCTTTGTAACCAAAGGAAAACAAAGTTAATCCAGGCCTCGAGTCTTTCCCGCCGCTCCCCCGGCGGTCGCCTTCGCGGACACATCCGCCCATCTCCCCGCACCCGTCCTCAAAATGGCCTGCCTACCAGCGGAGTCATCCGGCGGGCTACGATGGCAATTACGAGGCTGCTACACGCTCCTATTGTCCAGATTTGGTCAGGGGGTTTCACACTTTGCTCAGGATGAAAATTGCGTCAACCTGATACTTTCAACTCACCGGCCGCCAGGCAACGCAATCTGGGTGCGGTCCCCAAACGCTCCATATCACGAATATCTTTTCCTTACGCAGCTGCGGCTTTTATTATAGATTGAAAAGCATCTCGCAAGCCAGCCTGTCATTTACCACGCTCTTCAAACCTTACCCCGGAGGTTAACATGCGTCGATTCAGATTCAGCAGCCCGGTTCCGGCAATAATTATCGTCCTGGCAGCGCTCCTGTCCGGCTGCTGCCGCACCGACCAGCCGGTGGCGGGTACGGCCGAAGAGGAGTACAAGCAGCCGAGCCTGCACGGCTGGACCGTGATCGGCCCGGGCGGCGGCGGCTCGATGTTCATCCCCACGATCAACCGCTTCGACCGGGACAACGTGTTCGTCCGCTGCGACATGACCGCCGCCTACGTCACCACGGACGGAGGGAAAAACTGGCAGATGTTCAACCTGCGGACCGTGGTGCAGGACTTCGAATTCGACTCCAACGATCCAAACACGGTCTATGCGGCCAATTCAGGGCTTTACCGGTCGACGGACAAGGGCCAGACCTGGGAGCTGGTGCTCCCCGACCCGGCGAAAGTGACCGGCGAAACCATGTCCGGGGACCACGCGGGTCAGCGGTTTGTCACATCGGATGACCAGCCGGGCGGCAGTATCGGCCTGGTGCGGGTGGACCCGGCGGATTCCAAGCGGATCACGATCGCCATGCGGGGGCCCGGGTTCCGCTCCGGGGGCGCCCGGATCATGACATCGGCGGACTGGGGAAAGAGCTGGCAGCAGATAGCCGAAGTGGGCGGCGAAGTGCTGGCGATCTTCCCGGGCGCCTGGAGCGGGAACTCCGGCCAGGTAACGGTAGTCACCAGCTCGGAGATAAGCCGGGTGGCCCTGGACGGCAGCCTCAGCGAAAAGCTCGCCCTGCCGGTCGAGGAAGCGGCGATAGCCGATGGCGGCAAGGGCCTGGCCGGCAGCCTGATTTATCTGCTGGGGGCCCAAGGCGGAATCTACCGTTCCAGGGACATGGGCCAGACCTGGGAGAAAGCCGACGGCCAACTTGCGGCTGAAGATCAGCCGCCAGGCAGGTTCGGCAGCCGTTACCGCACCCTGGCGGTGTGCGAGGGCACTCCGGAGGTGGTTTACCTTTCCTGCGGCGGGATGCCCGAGGAAATGAACGGCTACCAGCAGAGGGTGTCCGGCATTATGAAATCGACGGACGC
>JAZDIG010000029.1:0-2017 GCA_043805105.1 Candidatus Glassiibacteriota bacterium
CGCCCCGATGCGGGACACGGTCAAGCGGGCTGAGGCTGGTTTGGTGGCCGCCACAGTTGACCGCGGAGACCTCTGGCTGGCCCAGACCCCGCAGACTTTCCCGCTCGAAATGATCCTCGAGGCGCACCGCCGGGCCCGCGCCGAGGGGCTGGCGGCGACCGATGACGCGGCCCTCTGCGAGCGTCTCGGCATCCCGGTGCACCTGGTCGAATCCACCGCGGCTAACCTCAAGATCACCGGGCCGGATGACCTGGACTACGTCCGCTACCGCCTGGGAGAAAGGGCCGTGGCCACGCTCAGGATCGGAGAGGGTTACGACATTCACCGCCTTGTCGCCGGCCGCCGGCTGGTGCTGGGCGGGGTGGAAGTGCCGTTCGAGCTGGGGCTGGAGGGCCACAGCGATGCCGACGTCCTGCTGCACGCGGTGACCGATGCCCTGCTGGGGGCTTGCGCCCAGGGCGATATCGGCCGGCATTTCCCGGACGACGACCCGGCCTTCAGGGACGCCGACAGCGCCGTTTTGCTGGCGGAAGTGGTCCGCCGGGTAAGGGGGCTGGGGTACGGGATCGTCAACCTGGATTCGACGGTAATCGTGCAGAGGCCCAGGCTGGCCCCTTACATCGATGCCATCCGCGCCAGGATTGCCGAAATCCTGGGGGTGGAAGTGTCAGCGATCAGCGTCAAGGCCAAGACCAACGAGAAGCTGGGGCCGGTGGGAAAGGGCGAGGGGATCGCGGCCCTGGCCGTGGCGCTGCTGTCAAAAGCCAATTGAACTCGAGTTATAAGGGAGAACCGCCATAGAAGAGTTTCTATTCAGAATGATGGAGGTGCTGCCGGTCTGGCTGGTGTATCTGATTCTCCTGGTCACTGCGGCAGTGGAAAATATGATACCGCCGTTTCCGGGCGACACGATCACCGTGTTCGGCGCTTATATGTCGGGGCTGGGCCTGCTGGATCCGCTGGCGGTGCTGGCATTTACTGCGGCCGGTAACCTGGGCAGTAACGTGCTGCTTTACTACATAGGCGTGGCCCACGGCCGCGATTTCATTCACCGGCACCCGCACCTGTTCCACGAGAAACTGCTGCCCAGAGTGGCGCTCTTTTACCGGAAGTGGGGCGCCAGGATGATCGTTTTCAGCCGCTTCCTGGTGGGCCTGCGTTCGGTAGTACCCTTGTTTGCCGGGGCGAGCCGGCTCAAGCCGCGCAAGTTTTTCATACCGGTGACGATCTCGATAATCATTCAACACTGCCTGCTGGTCTGGCTGGGCTATACGCTGGGGACCCAGTGGGAGCGGGTCAAGTCGGTGCTGGCCCATGTCAACCTGGGACTCGGGCTGGTGGCTCTGACGGTGATCGTGTTCGTATTTTTGTGGTTCAGGAAGATGCTCGAGAAAGGTCGAGCCCGGAACAGGAAAAGAAATCAGGGAAAGCCGGAAGGAACGGAGAAGGAATCTGACGGATGAATGAGGGATTCAGAGTCCGATTCGCGCCCAGTCCCACCGGGCTGCTGCACATCGGCAATGCCCGCACGGCAATTCTGAACTGGCTTCTGGCCAGAAGGCACGGCGGAAAATTCCTGCTGCGGATCGAGGACACCGACCAGGAGCGCTCAAGCGCCGAAAGCGAGCGCTCGATCCTGGCCGATTTACACTGGCTGGGCCTGGACTGGGAAGAAGGCCCGGACATAGGTGGAGAACATGGTCCCTATCGCCAGAGCGAGAGGAGTGTCTATTACCGCCGGGCGGCTGAGCGGCTGTTGGGGGCAGGCCTGGCTTACTATTGCCGTCTGACCGACGACCAGATGGAGCAGTTCCGTCAGCAGAGCCTGGAAGAGGGCCGCCAGCCTGTATACCGCGGCCAGCTCAGCGGCCTCCAGCCGCCGGAGGATACGGCCGGCGCCAGTATCCGTTTGCACGTCCCCGAGGGTGTCAGCGCCTGGACCGATCTGGTCAAAGGCGAAATTTCGGTGGAGCATGCCACGGTGAGCGATTTTATCATCCTGCGCTCGGACGGACGG
>JAZDIG010000030.1:0-7534 GCA_043805105.1 Candidatus Glassiibacteriota bacterium
CGACTGCGTGGTGACGAACACCACGATCGGTCCGCCTTCTGGTTCTGCCGACATTTCAATCACCTTGGCAAACGGTTCGAATCCGCGATTGACAAAAACCAAGCTAACAAGAATCAATCGAGATATCAACCTGCCCGAACCGCCGAGTGGTTCGGCGCCGCAGTGATCGGCAAGGTGGCGGCAAGTGGAGCGGATAGTTCGGGCGACACCTGGGCCTAAGTCACCCGCAAGCTGGAAGAATTCTACGTCAGGAGCTCGACCGGCGGCGATATCTGGCTGATCGTGGGCACGGACAGCGGCTTCGAGGGGGTCAACCGGATCTATTACACCGGGACCCGGGTCAAGCGGGAAGCCACCAGCCTGGAGAGCATCCCGGGCAAGGATTAATTCTGGTGAACTGGTCCGTAATAGAAAAAGCACGCGTAGGGGCGGGTTTTAAACCCACCCCTACACCTATCTTGCTGTTTGATAAGCACTTGAAGGCAGATGCAGCACTGACGGTTTCTCTGAGTGGCGGCGGTTTTACCAAATGAAAACAGCCTTGACCGGGCTTTTGGGAAAACCCCTTTTTATTTGAGGACTTTAATTTTTCCGCCGGGGATTTTCTCCCGAGGGTCGGGGATTACTTTTCAGCGACAGGCTAATCCTCTTGCGCTGGACGTCCACCTCCAGGACAGTGACAGTCACCCTCTGGCGCAGCTTCAGCACCTCGTGGAGGTCCCGTACGAAACGGTCCGCCGCCTGGCTGATATGCACCAGGCCGTCCTGGTGCACGCCGATATCGACGAAAGCGCCGAACGCGGTGATGTTGGTCACCACTCCCGGCAACTTCATGCCCGGCCGCACGTCCTCGATCTTGTTCACCTCGGCCGAGTAAGAAAACACCTCGAACTGCGGCCTGGGATCGCGGCCCGGCCGGGCCAGTTCGGCCAGGATGTCCTCCAAGGTGGGCCGGCCGATAGTTTCCGTCACGTAGCTCTCCAGCCTGATCCGGCCCCGCAGGGAGTCATCGTGCATCAGGTCCGCCACCGAACAGCCCAGGTCCAGCACCATCGCCTGCACCAGGGGGTAGCTCTCCGGGTGCACGGCGGAACAGTCCAGGGGGTCGGCCGCCCCGGCGATCCGCAGGAACCCGGCCGCCTGCTCGAAGGCCCTGGGGCCCAGGTGCGGGACTTCCAGCAACTGCCGGCGGCTGGCGAACGGGCCGTTCGTATCGCGGAAGGCCACAACCTCGGCGGCCAGCCTGGGGCCGAGGCCGGAGACGTAGGTCAGGAGCTGCCGGCTGGCCGTATTCAGCTCCACTCCCACCAGGTTCACGCAGCTGGTCACCACGTCGTCCAGGCTCCGCCTGAGCTCCTTCTGGTCCACATCGTGCTGGTACTGGCCCACGCCGATCGACTTGGGATCGATCTTGACCAGCTCGGCCAGGGGATCGGCCAACCTTCTGCCGATACTGACCGCCCCGCGCACGGTGACGTCCTGGTCCGGGAACTCGTCCCGGGCAGTCTCGCTGGCCGAATAGACCGAGGCGCCGCTTTCATCCACCAGCAAAATCGACGGATTGCCGGGCAGGTCGAGCTTCCTGAGCCAGGCCTCGGTCTCCCGGCCGGCGGTGCCGTTCCCCACCGCCACCACCTCGATCCCGTATTTCCCGCAGAGAGACACTATTTCCCTGCCCGCTTCCCCGGCCTGCCTTTCGCCGGTGTGGGGAAAGACCGTGGCGTGCTCCAGCAGGCGGCCCTGGCTATCCAGGCAGCAGAGCTTGCAGCCGGTGCGCCAGCCCGGGTCCACCGCCATGATCCGCTTGCGGCCGGCCGGCGGGGCCAGGAGCAACTCTCTCAGGTTGCGGGCGAAGACCCTGATCGCCTCTTCCTCGGCCTTCTTGCGCGCCTCGTTCCTGATTTCGGTTTCCAACGAGGGGGCCAGGAGCCGCTTGTAGCCGTCCGTCACCGCCAGCCCGACCTGCCGGCCGCAAGCGTTGTCGGCCCGGACGAACGTTTCGACCAGGATGGCGAGCGCCTCCGGTTCATCCGGCTGGAAGTGCAGCGACAGGAAGCCCTCGTTTTCGCCCCGTCGCATGGCGAGCACCCGGTGGGAGGGAGCCTGGGTCAGCGGCTCCTGCCAGTCGAAATAATCACGGTACTTGGCCGCCTCTTCCTCCTTGCCGGCGGCGACCCTGGAGGTGATCACCCCCTGCCGGCGGAAAAGCTCCCGCAGGTTTCCCCGCGCTCCGGCGTCCTCGCTCACCCGTTCGGCGATAATGTCGCGCGCCCCGGCCAGGGCCTCTTCCGCCGACTCCACGCCCTTTTCGGGGTCCACGTACTTGCAAGCCTCGGCGACAGGATCGCCGTCGCCCTGGGCCAACAGCAGGTCGGCCAGGGGCTCGAGCCCTTTTTCACGGGCCACGGTGGCGCGCGTGCGCCGCTTGGGGCGATAGGGCAGGTAGATGTCTTCCAGCCCGGCCAGGGTTTCGACGGCCTGGATTTTTTCTTTCAGCTCATCGGTGAGAAGCCCGCGTTCGGCCAGGGATTCGAGGATCGCCCGGCGGCGCTTGTCCAGTTCGGCGAGCGCCTCAAGCCGGTCGCGGATCGTGATGATCTGCACTTCGTCCAGGCTGCCGGTGGCTTCCTTCCGGTAGCGGGCGATAAAGGGCACAGTGGCGCCCCCTTCCAGCAGTTCGGCGGTGGCGCTTACCTGCCGGGGCCGGATCGCGAGCTCCGCTGCGATCTTTATGACGTGATTTTCGTCCGGTCGGTCCATCGGGGTCGGCCTTGTCATCCATTCCAGGGATTTATGAGTGAGGAACTCGAACAATTAAGCGGGGAAAGCCGCCCGTGTCAAGGTTGCGATATGGGAAAACAATGGCAGGAAAACTACCGGCCGGCCAACTCGCGGTAAATTTTCCCGTAGCTCGCGGCGATTTTCCGCATGTCGAATCTGTCGACCGCGGTTTCTCTGGCCCGCGCGCCCAGCCGGAGCCTGAGCCGGCCGTCGCCGGCCAGACGGGTCAGGAGCTCGCCCAGCGCCTGCCGGTCATCGGCGGCAAAGAGCAGGCCGTCGTCGCCATCGGTGATTATCCGGTCGGTGATCCCGGCCAGGCGCGTGGCAATACAGGCCAGGCCGCAGGCCATCGCCTCGACCAGCGCGTTCGGCATGCCTTCCCTCACCGAGCTCAGCACGAACAGGTCGCAGGCCCGGTAGTAGTCCTCGATCCGCCCGGTCCTTTCCACCAGGATCAAGGGGCCCGGCCTGTCTGGGCTGGCGGCGGCCTGGCGGATATAAGAGACGACTTCCCGGTCCACTTCGTAATTAGCGGGGTCCAGCGTGCCGATCAGCACCATTCCCGTGCCTTGCAGATCGAGTTCTTTCCAGACCCGCACCAACAGCTCGGAGCTTTTCTGGCGGCTGTGGTGGCCAACAAAGAGAATCAGGAGGCGGTCCCGGGGCAGGCCGAGCTGGTCGCGGAGGACCGCTTTTTCTTCGGCGTCGGCCGGGAAAAAGCGGACCGTGTCGACGCCGTTGGGGACGGCAACAAGCTTCCTCTCCGGGAAGCCGGCCTCCAGGTAAGCCCGGCAGAGCGCTTCGCTGGGGGCAACGTAGCGGTCCACCCGGTTGTAAAAAAAGCGCGCGAGGGGTCCGCGGCTGGCCACGGAGGCGGGATCGTCCTCGCCGAGGCTGGTGAGCTTGAGCAGGAGCCGGGCCCCGGCCAGCCGGCCCAGCAGGATGAACAGCCAGCTCTTGCGGCTGAACCCGTGCAGGTGGAGAACATCGGTCTTACGAATTACCTTGAACCAGAGGCAGGCGATTTGCGGCAGCCTGACCAGGAGAGTCGCCAATGTGCCGTGCGTCCCGGTCCTGATCCGGTAAACCGGCACGCCGTCCACCGTATCGCGGAACGCGGCTTTCGGGTCGCGGTTGGTGGTGATCACCGTGAATTCGATCCGGCTCTCGGAGCAGGCGGCGATCAGGCTGCGGCACTGCAGCCCGGCCCCGGACACCTCGGGGAAGTAGGCGCCGGTGAGCATGACAACCTGGAGATTACTGTCGATCATTACCACTCTTTGCTATTTTTGAGTTACCGCTGACCAAAAAAAATTATCGATTGAATCCGCCGCGGGCAAGAATACGGATTGACAGGGAGCACTCCTTGCAAGCAAACAATCATGAAACCCGGGATGTGGACTGGGACGTTTTCTGGGAAAGAGTATCGTTCGACAGCTACGTCGAAAAGGAAACCTATCACGACCGGCTGATTCACGCCAGACTGAAATATTGGATCGCTAATACTTGTCCCATGACACCGATCCGCAGGTTTCTCGAAATAGGCGGCGCATATTCGAAAGTTCTCTACAGGCTTTCCGAAGAAGCCGGATGCGGTATCGAGCTTTACGGGCTGGATAATTCGGAGAGGACAGCGCGGAGAACCGGGGAAAAATTTGCTCGACGAAACATCAAGATAGTTGTCGGAGACATCTTCAATTCTCCACTGCAATCGGCATCACTGCAATTCGTGGCGAGCTTTGGACTGATCGAGCATTTTCCGGACCCCACCGATTATCTTGATAAATGTCATGAAATTCTGGCTCCAGGCGGAAGGCTGGTCGTGGGATACCCGTCTTACTGCGGCATAACGGGATATCTTCAGCGCAGGATCAATCCGGCGGCTTTCGACTTCCATTTTTCCCAGCCCGCCGAAAGAATGAGGGAAATCATCACCCGGACAGGCTTTTCGGAGGTGAAAGCGGAGTATTTCGGGCTGTTCAACCCCAACATGATCGACTGGGGAGAAAGTAGAGCTGCCAGGTTTGTTATGTACTGTTGTTTCACCGCGGTGAGACCGCTCGAATGGCTGGGCCGGATAACCGGGCGATCTTACAGCGGAAAATGGTCCTCATCTTACGTGATTGCTACCGGAGTAAAATCGCCGGTTGAATAGATACTATTTCGAATTCACCGGACCTGAAAATGGAACTTGTCGCGATTAACTGCCCGTTGTGCGGCAGCGCGAAAAACAAAGAAATCTTCCGCACCAAGGACTGGCTGGCAGAAGATGACTCGACGAGCTTTCGCGTTGTCAAGTGCCTCGATTGTTCGTTGCGTTTTGTAAATCCGAGGCCCGCGGATCTGGATATCCCATCCCTTTATCCCCGAACTTATTTCAGTACTGATATCGACCTTGAGCTGCTCCTGGATCAACAGAAAAACATCAATCGGGAGAAAGCGAAAATTGTCGAAACGGACAGGCTTTCGGGCAGGATATTGGATATCGGCTGCCAGAAAGGTGAATTCCTTGAATACATGCACAGAAGAGGCTGGGAAGCCTTTGGAGTTGAACTAAGCCTGGAAGTCCCGAATTTCTTCGGTCTTCCCATTCATCGGGGGAAGCTCGTGGATGCGGCCTACCCGGATAATTTTTTCGATGTGGTTACCTACTGGGCGGTGATTGAGCACATACCGGACATTATCGCCCACGTCGAGGAAACGAGACGGATCCTCAAGCCCGGTGGCTCGATCATCATGCTCACCACCAATTACATCAGCTTTTCAACGGGTGTGCTTAAATTAGACGACATTCCCAGACACCTGGTCCTCTTTACGAAAAAAACCCTGGCGAAACTCCTGGAAAACCATGGATTCCATGTAGAAAAATCATTCTGTTCGAACAGGATCTCGAGGATCTCCGCCTATGGTCTGTTGCAGTATCTCACCAACCGCCTCCTGAACAAGGCCAGCGAAGATTTTTACCGGGAACACTTCAGGATCCTGTTCAGCCCCAGGAAAGACTTGCAGGGACGCCTGGCCAGGCTGCGCGCCATGAGCCTGTCGAAACTGGCTCTCGTTTCGACAGACCGTCTGGTAGGCGCTCTGCTGGACCGGCTCTCTCTCCTGTTGGGTTTTTATGGTATAATCATCGTTAAGGCGCGCAAAAAGGATTGACAGACGAAACTTTCTGGCGGGCGAATTTATGCTGCCGTTTTGAGTATCCCCTCGTTCCCTTTTCTACCCACTGGCACTGTCTGAATCCTTTGCGTCTTCGATTCAAGGGGAAATCCCGTATGTTTTAATTTCATTTTTGTTTTTTCCCCGGCGTCTTTCGATTATTTTTGTGGATCGATGGGCAAGCCCAGGCATGGAAACTAGAGAAATATGGAGGTAACCTTTTGGCCGTTAAACGAATAGCCGCGGTCGGAGCCGGCTATATCAGCCAGTTCCACTTTGCCGCCCTCGAAAGGATCCGCCGCGCCAGGCCCGATTGGCAGTTGGCGGCGGTCTGCGACCTGGACCTGCGCAAAGCCAGGCAGGCGGCTGAAAAGTACGGTTTCGGAGCCGCCTATGGCTCCCTTCCGGAAATGTTCGGCGCGGAAAAGATCGATGCCGCGGTGGTGCTGGTGCCACCCTTGGTGATGAAGGAAACCGCTCTCGCCTTCTTCGAGCGGGGTATTCCCTGCCTGCTGGAAAAACCGCCGGGCATGAACGTGGAGGAGGTGGACGAGCTGATCGAGGCGCGGCGCAAAGCGGACCTGACCTGCGTGGTGGCTTTCAACCGAAGGTTCGTGCCCTTGATGCAGCGGCTGAAAGAGATCGCCGGCAGCCAGAAGAATCCGCCGGAACTCGTTGAGGCCTGGATCGTGAGACATAACCGCAGCGAGGAAGAGTTCGCCTGCGGCACGGCCATCCACCCAATCGACGCCATGTGCTACCTGGCCGGCCGGGTAAAAGAGCTGACTGTGGAAAAGTACCGGCAGCCGGGCAACCGGGCGCCCAGCTACCTGGTGGAATTCCGCTACGAATCCGGCATGCGGGGCAGGCTCACTGTCCTGCCGGAAGCCGGGGTCAACTACGAATGCTATCATCTGCACGGAGCCGAGTTCAGCGCCCTGCTCGAAACCCCGCTCGACGGCTCTATTGATTACCCGGGCCGGCTGACAGTCTGGCGGGGCTGGCGCGAACAGTTCGTCCAGGACAACCGCAGCCTGCCGACTGTGCTGCAGGAGCCGGTCGAACTGACCGGATTCCTGGGGGAAAACCAACACTTCTTCGACCTGCTCGAAAACGGCGGCGCCAACCGGTCTCCCCTCGAGGAAAGCCGGCATTCGATGGAGCTGGCCCGGAGTGTCCTGGACGGCAGGAGCCGGAGTTTCTAAGCCTATAGAGAATCACGAGCCATTCGCCCGGCGCAACGGCTATCCATTCGATACCCGCGTCGGGCTTTTCCTTACCCGGAAGATAGTTGACAACCGCAGGGGCGGGATGTATGATGACTTGAATTTTTTCCATTGGAAAAAATCTATTCGGGCCCGCCCGGGGAGCGGTGATGCGGAAGAGGCCGCGGGCCTGGATGCTGTCAGTGACCCCTCGTGCAATCTTGCGTCCCTTTTTATTTATTCACCCACACTACTGTCCCGTTAAAAGTCTATGAATGACAACTGTTTACAGGAGTCAAAATTATCATTTTGAGGATACATTTCTGTAAGTGCCTGTGAAATAGGAAGTTTCTCGAATAGTGTAATGCTGAGAATTTGCAAGATTTCAC
>JAZDIG010000031.1:0-2132 GCA_043805105.1 Candidatus Glassiibacteriota bacterium
CGAAAGCCACGGCCCGGATATCCGGGTGATCCAGAAGCGCCTCGACCACCTCGCGCGCCCCCTGCACCACCTGGAACGCATCCTCCGGCAGCCCGGCCTCGATCAGGTGCTCCCTGAGCCGCCCGGCCGACAGGGGCACCCGCTCGCTGGGCTTCAGCACCAGGGTATTGCCGCAGGCCAGGGCCAGCGGAATGATCCACAGCGGCACCATCACCGGGAAATTGAACGGGGTGATCCCGGCCACTACGCCCAGGGGGTCGCGCACCATGCGGCAGGTCACTCCGGGGCTCACTTCGAGGTACTGGCCGGCGACCAGCTGAGGCAGGCTGGTGGCGTACTCCACCACCTCGATCCCTTTCAGGATGCCCGCCCTGGATTCGGCCGGGGTCTTGCCGTTTTCGGCGGTGCAGAGCCGGCAGAGCTCATCCAGGTTTTTTTCCAGGATGGTCTTGAACCTGAAGAACACCTGCGCGCGGTCCTTGACCGTGACCCGGCTCCAGGATTCATACGCTTTCGCCGCCTTGCGGACCGCCTGGTCGACCTCAGCGTGAGTGGACCAGGCGATGTAATCTATCACCGAGCCATCCGCAGGGTTCACCACCGGGTGTTTTCCCGCCGCCTTCGCTTTGGTGGCTGGAGAAACCATCTCACCTCCCGTTATCTGTCGTTGGCTGCTCGAGTACTCTATTTCAGAGCGCGTCGATACTTTCCTGAAGGACCTTCAGCACCCGGTCCAGCTCGTTATCCGTGACAGTCAGGGGCGGCTGGATGCGAATCACGTTGCCGTAATATCCGCCCAGGCCGAACAGCACCCGGCGCTCGCGGGCCAGGGCCCTGAGCCCGCCGGCCTGTTCGCCGGCGGGCTCTTTCGTTTCGCGGCTTTTGACGAACTCGACCCCGATCATCAGGCCCCGGCCCCGCACTTCGCCCACTTCGATTTTGCCGCGGCCGTTCAGGCCCCGCAGCCGCTCCATCAATCGCTCGCCCTTGACTGCCGCCTGTTCGGCCAACTTCTCCCGCTCCATGAAAGCGATGCTGGCCAGGGCCGCCGCGCAGCTCACCGGGTTGCCGCCGAAAGTGGAGAGGTGGTCGCCGGGAGTGAAGCTATCCGCCACCTCCTCGACCGCGATGAAACCCGACAGCGGGAAACCGTTGGCGATTCCCTTGGCCACGGCCATGATTTCCGGCTCCAGGCCGTAGTGCTCGCTGGCGAACATCCGGCCGGTGCGGCAGAAACCGGACTGCACCTCATCGGCGATCAGGGCGATCCCGTGCTTTTTGAGGATCGGCAGCAGTTCCTCGAAGTACTCCGGCTCGGGCACGATGATCCCGCCTTCGCCCATCACCGGCTCGATAATGAAGGCCGCGACGCGGCTGCTGGTTTGCGTGCCGATCACTTCCTCGACGTAGCGTGCGCAGAGCCTGGCGGTCATTTTGGGATCTTTCTGGGCGAACGGCGAGCGGTAGTGGTAGGGGGCGGGCGCGAAAGCCACGCCCGGGATATAGGGGCCGCCGCCTTTCTTGCGGCTGGCGTTGCCGGTCACGCTCAGCGTGGCCAGGCTCCGGCCGTGGAAGGAATGGGTGAGGGCAATGAACTCGTACTTGCCGGTGTACTGCTTGGCCAGGCGCAGCGCCCCCTCCACCGCCTCGGCGCCGCCGTTGCCGAAAAACGTTTTCTGCAGACGGCCCGGAGTGATCTGCGCCAGCTTTTCGGCCAGGTCGGCCATGGGGATGTTGTGGTAGACGTAGCTGCAGCAGTGGACGAGCTTTTCCATCTGCGCTTTCGCCGCCTCGAGTACTTCCCGGTTGCCGTGGCCGCAATTGACCACCGAAATCCCGCTGAAAGCGTCAAGGTATTCGGTACCGTCGGGTTCCACATAACTTGACCCGCGGCCGCGCTCTACCACCACCGGCTCCATCGCCTTGAGGAAACTCGTGTTGACGTACTTGCGGTATTTTTCCACTGTGTTCATTGCCGCTCCCGGGCAGTTGATTGTAAGCTGCGGATGACTTCGGCTATTCTAAAGCGGGAAAACTGTTGCTACTTATGGTAACAATATTTAAAATGTCGTGCAACAGCTACGCCGGCGGTCGGGAGAGGGTGGCGGCCTGGACCGCGGGTGTCCGCCGGG
>JAZDIG010000032.1:0-11557 GCA_043805105.1 Candidatus Glassiibacteriota bacterium
TTCCTGTCAACTGTTTTTCCAAGTCCCAAAGATTTATTATTGGATAAAGACTCCAAAACACTCGAATTCCAGGCTGGTTCGATTAAACCGGTTTTACCGGCTGACCCGCCAGCTGAATTGAAATGCAGGGGCATTCCCCGAGATTTGCCGCGAGCAATGCGAGCCAACTAAACAATCATCTGCTCCAACAAACGAAGATTCCCTGCAGCTTGCCGCGGGGAGCCTTCAATTCCCCCCGGAGGACTCAAGTGCGCAGATTACTTACCCTTTCGATCGCCTCCAGTCTGGTTACGTTCATCGTTCCATTTTCGGCCTGTCAGCCGCGGGTCACGGGCCCGGCCGTACAGCCGGCCTGGAAAGTGATCGGTCCGGGCGGCGGCGGCGCCCAGTATCTGTCGACAATCAATCCGCGTGACCCGAACCACGTATTCGTGCGCTGCGACATGACCGGCGCCTACGTGACAGAAAACGACGGCGGATCGTGGCGGATGTTCAACCTGCGGACCGTGGTGCAGGACTTCGAATTCGACCCCACCAGTCCCAACACGGTTTATGCTTCCAATTCCGGCCTTTATCGCAGCGAGGACCGCGGCCGGACCTGGCGACTGGTTTACCCGGCGCCGGAAGATATCGCCGAGGAGCGCATGGTGGGCGACCACGCCGACCATTCTTTTCTTACTCGGGACGGCCAGGTGAGCAGCCGGATAAGCAAAGTGAGAGTGGATCCGGGCGATGGCAACCGGCTCTATATCGGTATGGCCGCGCCCTATACGGTGACCGCCGAAAGCGGCCCGCGGCCGGCCGGAAACGAAGTCTCCGTTCTGTTTTCGTCCGACCGCGGCCGGAGCTGGCGCGAAGCGGTACGGATCGCCGGTCACACCGTGCTCGCCATCTTCCCCGGCATCTGGGACGACAATCCCGGCCGGATCACCGTCTTCAGCGATTTGGCGGCGGTGACCGTGTCGCTTGCCGATGGCAGCAAAGTCGATATTTCCTTGCCGGTGGAAAAGATTGATGAAGCCGATGGCGGCCGGGGGCCCGAAGGCATGGTGTTCTACCTGCTGAGCCAGATGGCGGAAAGCCCTGGAGGAGTGGCCGGTGGGGTCTACCGTTCCACCGATGGCGCCCGGAGCTGGACCCAGGTGAACGGCGGCCTGCTCGCTGATTTCAAGTCCTCTCATCGGCTCCCCCGTTTCAGGACCATCGCGGTCTGCGAGGGCGACCCGCGGGTGGCTTTCCTCTCCTGCACGGACTACTTCGTCAAAGCCGGAGACAACCTCGAACGCCGGTTCGGAATTTTTAAGACCGCCGACAGCGGAGAAAAATGGAGCTGGTCCTACTGCGCCGGCAGTGACAGTATCCTGGCCGGGAAATACGACGGCGGCTGGATGATGAAAAACTACGGCCCGGAGTGGGGTGAATATCCGATGTCGATCGGGGTGAGCCCCACCAATGCCAATGTAGTCTGGGCCAATGATTTCGGCTGCACCTACCGTTCCCTGGATGGCGGCGCCACCTGGCAGCAGGTCTACAGCCGGGAACTTCCAGACGGCAGTGTCACCACCCGCGGCCTGGATGTCACCACCTGCTACGGCGTGCATTTCGACCCCTTCGATCCCCGGCACCTTTACATCTCCTACACCGATATCGGCGCCTTCCACAGCTTCAACGGCGGTGAAAGCTGGTTCCAGTCAATCACGGGCGTGCCGCAGGAGTGGCACAACACCTGCTACTGGATGGTGTTCGATCCGGAAGTGAAAGGAAAGGCCTGGAGTGTCTGGGGCAGCGGCCACGACCTGCCCCGGCCCAAGATGTTCCGCGGCGGCAACTTCGACCGTTTCGTCGGCGGGGTGGCGGTCTCCGCGGATGCGGCCCGCACCTGGACTAAGAGTAACACCGGCATGCCTGACAATACGGTTTCGACCCACATCCTGCTCGACCCCGACAGCCCACGCGACTCCCGCACCCTCTACGTCTGCGGGTTCGGCAAAGGCGTGTTCAAATCGACCGACGGCGGGGCGAACTGGCAGCTTGCCAATAACGGTATCGGTCCCAACCTCAACGCCTGGCGGATCACCCGCACCCCGGACGGCAAGCTGTTCCTGCTGGTGGCCCGCGGCCTGGAAGGCCGGGAGGTGGTGGACGGCGCGCTCTACCTGAGCACGGACGGCGCCGCAACCTGGCAGCCGGTGGCCCTGCCGGAGGGAGTCAATGCGCCCAATGACCTGGTGTACGACCCGACGCAGCCGGAGGTCATGTACCTGAGCCTCTGGCCCTCTACCGTGGACGGCCGGGAGAAATTCGGCGGGCTGCTGCGCACCGAGGACGGCGGGATGTCGTGGCGGCGGGTGTTCCGCGAGGACGCCCACGTTTACGCGGCCGCCGTGGACCCGGACAACCCGAATACGGTGATCATCAACACTTTCGACAGCGCCGCCTTCCGCTCCGATGACCGCGGCGAAACCTGGCACAGACTCAAAGGCTACACTTTCAAGTGGGGCCACCGCCCGGTTTTCGACCCGCATAACCAGGGCATGTTGTATCTGACCACGTTCGGCGGGAGCGTGTTCTACGGCCCGGCTGGCGGAGTGCCCGATTCAGCCGAGGAGATTATCGAGCCGACCTGGCAGAAGTGGTACGGGATGTGAGGGGGGGAGGGACAGGCACAAAGTGAAAAGACAGTGACAAAGTTACAGAGTGGCAAAGTAAAAAGCACAAAGGCGATGAGGCACTATGGAGCGGTGGGGTTGAGCCTTCTGGCTTCTGGCTTCTGACTTCTGGCTTCTGGCTTCTGCCCTCTGTCTTCCGACTTCTGACTTCTGTCTTCTGGCTTCGAGCGGAAGAGTGGTGGGAGGAGATGCAGCGTGACAGAGTTGGGCGGCCGAGTAGCCGCTCTTATCTTTGCTTGACCGGTCATGCATCCGTATTCGATATTGAAAAAGCGATATTTCAGGAGAGAAGGAGGAAGGTAAGTTGAAACTTACGGCAATCGTACACGAAGAAAATGCCGGCTACTGGGCCGAAATACCGGCGCTGCCTGGATGTGTCACTCAGGCCGATACCCTGACGGAATTAGAGAGAAATTTAAAGGAAGCTGCCGAGTTATGGATAGAGACCGCGAAAAAGTAATTATAACTGTGCCGCTGCATGGGAATAAGCCTCTTAAAACCGGTTTATTGGTACATCTCTTGAAATTGGCTGAATTAAAAGAAGACGATATCAAGTAGTCGCCACGAGATTCATGTAATATTCATTCAGGAATAAATGGGCGACGTAAGAAAAGGGCGGCCACTCGGCTGCCCTTTCCCGTTTCATTTTTTCCACCCCGGCAAGTTAACTTCCAGCCTTGAATTGGTTTTCATGCTTATCAGAGGCTGGGCCAGGGCATAGAGATGGCTTTATTGGCCGGGTGAGAAGCCGCCCTTTAATCCGGCCGCCAAATGGAAATTCGAAGTTCAGTAAATTGCGTACAGGCAGCCATCGGTGCTGGTGAAATATATCTCACCGCTGTCGATTACCGGCGAAGACAGGATCGAACCCAGGGAGTGAATTTTTCTGACCCCCCGCTCCATGTCATCGCCGGTAGCGCCGTCAAAGACTCCGGCTTCGAGCCTGCCATCGTCTGTCATCACCCCCAGAGAATCCTTGCGGCTGGATTCGGTCTGGAAAGCCCAGAGCTGTCGGCCCGTGAGGCAGTCCAGGGCGTACAGGTAGCCGTTAAAGCAGCCGAATACCGCCGTATGTTCAGTCAGGGCCGGCGAGGAGAAAACGAACAGGCTGGCCTCGAACTCGAATACCTGCCGGCCGTTCCGCAGCTCCAGAGCATAGAGCTTATGGGAGTCGGAGGTGCTGAAATATACCAGGCTATCGCTGACCGCGGGCGAGGACACAATCCAGGTAGGACTGGGGGAGAATTTCCAGACTTCCTTGCCGGTCTTGGCCTCCAGAGCATAAAGATTGGCGTCCCGGGCGCCCACCAGCACAAGGCCGCCGGCCACCACCGGCGAGGATTGAATGCCGGTCATGAGGTGAAATTTTTCATCCTCGCCGGTCTTGAATTTCCAGACCAGATCGCCTGTGTCCGCCTTCAGGGCATACAGGCAGGCGTCCCAACTGCCAATATAGATTAGCCCGTTATCGACCGCCGGAGATGAATGCACCACTCCGCCGGTCTGGAAGCGCCATCTTTCCCGGCCGGAATCGCGGTCCAGGGCATGGAGGACTCCATCCCCCCCGCCGAAATAGACCATCCTCTTATAGACCGCGGGTGAAGAAAGATAGAAATCCCAGGTGTCGGCAATCATCTGGTCGGCCGGCTGCATGCCGAACAGGCCGATGGCCCCGAACCGCCTTTCCCCCCCGGTTTTGAAAGACCATACCGGTTTGCCGCTGGGAGCGTCCAGAGCGTAAAAGTTACCATCCGCACTGCCGAAATATACCCGGTTTCCCTCCACCGCCGGAGTGGAAGCGACCGCCCCGCCGGTTCTGAATCGCCAGCGCAATTTTCCATTGGACCTGTCGATTGCATACAGGCAACTGTCCTCGCCGCCGAAATACACAGTGCCGCCGGCCAGGGTCGGCGAAGAATAAATCCGGTTTCCGGTGCGGAATTGCCATTTGACGCCGTGCAGCTCTTTGACCTCGCCGGAATTGTAGACTCCCGAATGCCGAAGGTCGGCCCGGAAGGTGGCGGATTGAGCGGCGGCTTTTTCCGGGAGCAGGCTGAGAACAATCAGCGCCAGCGGATAAAGAAGAAATCGCCCAGGGAAAAACATGCATCCGGCTCCTATTCTTGCTTGAGATTCTTCCACCCCGGCCAGCTCACCTCGGGCCGGTAATTGGATTCGTTGTACTCCGGCGGCTGTTTGGGGGCATAAATGCTGTCCCCGCTGAACGTGTCGCTCTGGGTGTAGATGTAAATCCACTGCGGGTCCCAGGTGATGATTTCATCTCTGGGATCGCCGGTCAGGTCGGCTACCAGGCAGGACAGGTCCGGGTGGCCGTCGTCCGGGAACATCACCGCCCGCCGGCCCCAGCCGTCCACCATCCCGCCCTGGACCGGATCCGTGCTCAGCAGGATGAACTCCGTGCCATCCCCCCGCCAGTTGACCGGCAGGACCGGCGAACCCTGGTGAATCAGCTCGAAGTCCGTGATCTTCTCCCCGCGGCAGCCGTAAAGCGTGATCAAGCCCGGCTCTCCCCAGAAATTGATGTTGCACAGCTCAAGCCCCGGCCGGTCGGGCCGGAAGTTCGCCACGGAGGGAGTCTGGGCGTGGCCCACCCGGTCGTGCAGCAGAATTTTCCCCTTGGAATCCACCACCGCCACGCCGTCATCGCTGGCAGTGATGAACACGGTCTGGTCGCCGCCGTCCAGGCAGAAGTCCCCGCCCGCGATCCCATCCGCGTGTTCCTGAAGCTGGTCATCCAGGGTCCAGATAACCTTGCCGTCGTTGTCGAACAGGGTAAAGCCCAGGTAGACTTCGTCCCGGCCGTCGCCATCGCAGTCGTGGAAGTAGGGGTAATGCCCCAGGTTGGCGCTGGCGGTCCAGAGCAGGTTGAAATTGTTGTCGTAAGCCCAGAGCCGGGTGTGGCGGTCCTTGATTATCACGTCCAGCGGCTTGCCGTTGCCGCGCAGGTCACAGAAAGCGAAACAGTCCACGTTCAGGTAGTGCAGGAGGTCGCGACGGTAGTAATGGTCATATTCATCCCAGGAGGTTTCGCCGGGCAGGATTTTCGATTCGGGGACAATCTGCTGGCGTTCGAGCTTGCCGGTCCGGCCGTCCAGGACTTTTATCCAGCGCTCATCGGCGTAGATCACCTCCGCCCGGCCATCGTCATCGATGTCGTGGATCTGGGCGGCGACGTCGTATGTTACCCAGGCATGGTCCGGGTTCGGCGTGCCGGTCTGCCAGAGCAGGCGGCCATCGGCGTCCAGGGCGGTCAGGCAGCTTATCCGGTTGTAGTTGCCGCCGAAAAAGGGGATGTTCTGCGCCAGCAGGAAATCGGTGCGGCCATCGCCGTCCAGGTCGCCCAGCCGCAGGGCCCGCGCCACCCCGAAATTTTCGGTGCTGATCCGCTTCCAGAGCACGGGCCGGGGATTGGCTCTTCGTAGCGAGTCCAGTTCGGCCTGATAGGTCCGGGCGGCAGCGAGGAATTTCCGCTTTGAATCAGGAGCTGTCGACACGGTGACTTCGTGGTATCGCACCGGCGCCTGGGCGAACAGGCCGATCTTGCCGCCTGTATAGCGTTTGTCGGTGAGGTCGAACACCTTGTCGCCATCCACGAAGCAGCGCAATTTTTCACCGCGCGCCTCGACCCGGAAAACATAGGGCTTGGTTTTGTCGAGAGTTCGGGCGGCGGCGCCGAGCACCTTCCAGCCATCGCGGCGGAAGTCTTTCTCGCCGTCCCGGTAGCGGAGCGAGAGCGTGTCGCCGGGGCCGAAACCGAACACGTAGTAGTGCCGGCCGTCCCGGTAGCGGAAAACGATGCCGGAGAGGTCGGCGGTGCTGAGCGGAGTGAGCTTCACCTCCAGGTCGTAATCGCCCCACAGCGGATCGCCGGTCGCGATGATCGCATAGATGAAATCGTGGGTCCAGACCGTGCTGTTGTAGCCCAGGTACTCCAGCACCCGGCCGCCCTCGTGCTCGAACACTTTCCATTCATCCGGGGTGCGGTTGTTGACGATCTCCCAGCCATCGGTGAATTGCATCGGCACGTTGTGGTACTCGGGGAAGGCGGGGGAGGCGAACTGGCCGAACTTGCCGGGCGAAAGACGGGAAAAGTCGGTGTGGTAGAGCAGGGTATCGGTCGCCGGGGCGGCTTGGAGCCTGACAGCGAGTGCTAATAGCAGCGCTACGATTATTTTCATCATGTCCCCCTGATACGGTTTCTGGGTGTGCAGTTTTTTCGGCAGGGCGCGGGCACCCGCACAGGAGATGATCTTTTCCGGCGGAGACGGGATGCCCTGTTTACGCGTGGAGCGGGAATCATTATAAGTTCAGGCGAAGATTCCTGAAAGGAAAATAGGGCTTGCCTGGCTGAGGCGGGAGTGGTAATTCTTATCAGCGGACAAAGACTTTTTCGGGCCGGACTCTCGACGTTTCCCGTGGACTTTAACCATGAAAGGGCCGCTGATGAAAGGATCGCTATTTCTACTTTGCGGGCTGCTTCTCGCGGCGGTTTCAGTGCCCGTGGCGCAGCAGGGCGACAGCCCACATTCGGTGAGCATCAGCGCCGGCGACCTCCAGGCGGTTTTCGCCAACAACGAAGAATTCCCGGGCCACCGCGCCTGGTATAACGGGATCAACATCCTGCGCCACAGTGCGGATACGACCGTACTTTTCCAGCCCGGAGTGGCCGGTCTCAACTTCGAGCACATTTTCGACGGGCAGAAGTGGACCGAACCCGCCGAAGTTTTGTTCGAGCCGCGCTCCTCGCCCATGACTCTCGAGCGCACCGGCGAAAACTCCGTGCTGCTGCACCAGCCGCCCACCAAACTGCACCAGTTGGAGAGCTGGACCCACTTTACGGTGAGTGCTCCAAACTATATCGACATGGAGTTCAAGTGCGTGCCGCGGGCCGAAACGTTCGACCGTGGGTATATCGGGCTGTTCTGGGCCTCCTATATCAACACGTCCATCTCCAGGGAATATTATTTCATCGGCCGCAAGCCGGGTGAGACCAATAACCGCTGGCTGGCTTTCATCTCGCCCGAACACAACGAGAAAAGTTCGGTGCGCTGGGTGGAGGATATGCGGGACCCGACATTCGCCGACACTTACCCCAGGCGGCTGTTCAACGATTATTTCCAGTACGGTTACAGCTACCCGTTCTTTTACGGGCGGCGCGGAGACATGCTGATAATGTTGATGTTCGATCAGGCCGGCCCGCTGCGTTTCTCGCATTCGCCTTCCAGCGGCGGGGCTGTCACCCCGCGCTCCGGCCCGGCCTGGGATTTCCATTACCTGATCTACGATTACAAGGTGGGACAGGAGTACGGTTTCAAGGCCCGGCTGGTCTACAAGCCTTTCGTAAGCGAGCAGGACATAATCTCGGAGTACGAGAGCTGGAGCGGGAAAAAGGTGGAAATGGGGAAATAGGGAATCAGCTGAAGGTTAAAGAGAATTCTTCGAAGCTTAGTGCTTTAATTCTCAATTGCGGTGACGTATTTATTATTCCAGCGAGTTAGTTGCCGTATAATACCTGCAAGGCCTCAATGTTGTGTTCGTAATTCGAGCATTGCCAAATAAGAGCCTCATGTAGGGGCGCACCCGCGTGTGCGCCCGGATCCACCAGCAATGGGCGGACACATGGGTCCGCCCCTACGATAATGATAACACCATACGTATGATTCGGGGTAATCGCATGGGAATTCAATTGAGTGAAACGTAACCATATTTTAAGAAAACCTGTACTTCGCTTCGGGGTAATCCACCCCTCCGGATCAGACGTAGGGGCGACCGGCTGGTCGCCCGTAATAAGGGATAGCCGCGAGCATTATGTCGGCTCGATCCCAGGCTGTCTGATGCGGGACATTTTTTACTTTTTCGGCAGGGCCCGGGTCGCGCCGGTCGAAATGCCGCCGTCCACCAGGATGGTCTGGCCGGTGATATAGCGGCTCGATTCGCCGGCCAGAAACACAATCGCGCCGTCCAGGTCCGAGGGCAGGCCGGGCCGTTTGAGCGGGATGCGGTCGGTCAGGTAGGCCACCCATTCGGTATCCTCGTACAGCACCGCGCTCTGGGCGGTCTTGAACCAGCCCGGGGCCAGGCAGTTGACTGTGATCCCGTGCCTGCCCCAGTCATCGGCCAGGCTCATGGTGAGCTGGCGCACCCCGCCGCGGCTGGCGCAGTAGGGGGCCATCCCGGCGTAGCCGAACACGCTGGTCACCGAGCCGATGTTGATGATCCGGCCGTAGCCCGCCGGGATCATCATTTTGGCCGCCTCCTGCGCCACGAAGAACGTGCCGCGCAAATTGGTGTCCAGCACCAGGTTCCAGTCCTCCCAGGTGATTTCAGCGGCGGGCTTGCGCACGTTGCAGCCGGCGTTGTTGACCAGGATGTCGATCCGGCCGTAGTGTTCGAACGCCCTTTCGGCCATCCGCCGGATACTGGCCCGGTCGGAAACGTCCAGCTCCAGCGGCAGCGCCCGGCGGCCGATATATTCGATTTCACGGCTGAAATCTTCGAGCGTCTCCGGGTGGCGGCTGGTGACCACCAGGTCCGCGCCGGCGTGGGCCAGCGCCCGTCCGAAATACTGGCCCAGTCCGCGGCTGGCGCCGGTGACTATCGCCACCCGGCCTTTCAGGTCGAAATTTTTTACCGCTTCAGCGTCCATAGTTTCTTTCCGGTTTTTTCGTGTTTACGGTTTGAGGATCACTTTCAACAGGCCCGGTTCGCCCCGGTAGAGCCGGTCGAACCAGGCCGGGCCCTCGGCCAGGGGAGCGACCGCGCTGATCAGCGGCTCGACCCGCACCGCGCCCCCGGCCAGCAGGTCCAGGCATTCGGGGTATTCGCCGGCGGAGGCGCAGCTGCCATAGACTTCGATTTCGCGCACCACGGTCCGCTGCAGCATTAGATTCACCGTGGGCCGGAAATTGCCCACCAGCACGAGCTTTCCGCCTTTGGCCAGGCAGCCGATCCCGGCCGTCACGGTCTGGTCTATCCCCACCGCATCGAAGGCCAGGCCGGCGCCGGCCCCAGCGGTCAGTTCGATGATTTTCGCGGCCACGTCCACTTCTTCCGGGTCGAACGCTGTCTCGGCTCCCAGCGCCAGCGCCAGCTCGCGGCGGTGAGGGTCGGGGTCCGACACGATAACCCGCCGGCAGCCGCGGGAGGCCAGCACCTGGAGGATAAGCTGGCCGATCATGCCGGCGCCGAACACCACCGCCGGGTCATCCGGCCCGACACCGGCGGCGCGGTTGGCCGTGTGCACCGCCACCGACAGCGGCTCGACGCAGGCGGCCGATTCGAAACTCACCGGATCGGCCAGGGGGTAGACTCCGCGCGCCGGGACCGCCACCAGTTCGGCGTAGGCCCCGTCCTGACGGTACTCATCGCAGGAGACCCCGAATACCCGGCGGTTTTCGCAGAGGTTGACCTTGCCCTGCCGGCAGAACTCGCACCTGCCGCAGTAGATGGTGGAATCGAAAGTGACCCGCGTTCCGGGCGCTATCCCCTCGACCGCCTCTCCGGTCTTTTGGATCACCCCGGCCGCCTCGTGGCCCATCACCAGCGGCGGAATTCTTCTGCCGGTGCTGCCGTCCAGGCCGTGGACGTCGCTGCCGCAGATACCGACCGCGGCCACCCGGATCAGCACTTCGTCGGGCGCGATCAAAGGCGTGGGAATGTCGGTGTAGACCAGGCGGTTATAAGCTTCCAGAACGAGCGCTTTCATGTGAAATATCTGTCGAAAATGTTTTAGATGAGGGACAGTCGCAGCTCGTGATGCGATAATTCATTCAACGCATATTATTGTTTTCCAGCTTCTGCGCGATTGTGGAAGCCTCGGAAATTATTTGGACCGGATACCCGCTGAGTTCGAGCAATTTTATCGCGTTTCTTGACCGCGAGGGACCTTTTTTGATCTTGTAATCGAAAAAATATCTTTCACCCTCCACCTGCTCGCTGAAATGGAACATCACAAAATTTTTATCCAGCAAATCCTGCAATTCGATATCGTGGGTCGTCACCAGGACGGTATTGTCTTTTCCGATATAATTCAATACCGCTGTCGCCGATGCAATCCGTTCGACGGTATTCGTTCCCCGGTATATCTCGTCGATCAGGAATAATATATTCCGGCCGGGCCGGCTTGCCCTGATGAATTCGAGCAGTTTTTCCACTTCCACCATGTAGTAGCTTTTTCCTTCATCAAGGTTTTCTTCTCTGCTGATGGATGACTTGACCGGAAGTCGAGGGAAAACGGCCTTTTGAGCCAGGCAGAAATTAAGAGTCTGGCCGAGGAGGACATTCACACCGACAGTCTTGATGAACGTGGTTTTCCCGGCCATGTTCGATCCGGTGATCAGGGCCGATTTGCCGGCCAGGCTGAATGAATTGGCAACCGGATCGACAAGCAGAGGATGGTAAACCTCTTCAAACTCGATAAGCCGATTCTGATCGTACACGGGCAAGCAATAACAAGGCAGGCTCGACAGATAAGATGCCATCGAAATGCCGAAATCGAGCGAGGCGACGGCAGCGTAAGCTTCAGCTAAATCCGGCCGGTGTTTTTCGAGGCTGTCGATGGAACGAATAAAAGCCACGAGATCGAACAGGCAGATCATGTTGAGATATTCTACGAATATATCCGCCAGGTCTCCCAGTCTGGATTTATCCATTACCAGCCAGCCGATCTTTTTTTTCATCTGGATTAACAGGTTTCGACTCTTGCGAATGGCATCAAGGGCTTTCGGCCCATTTGCCACGCCGAGCTCGGCAATGGAGATCCCCACCCCGAGCATCACGTTCAAGAACGATAAGCCGGTGAAATGTTTGTATATCCTTTTACCGTATATCGAGTTAAGCGCAATGTTGACCAGCGCCAGAAAAATCAG
>JAZDIG010000033.1:0-2726 GCA_043805105.1 Candidatus Glassiibacteriota bacterium
GATCATGCGCAACCGGCTGACCAACTGTTTCATGGGACTGAGCTCTCAGCCGGGCCTGGGCGGGCCGACCTACTTCATCCGCAACCTGATGTACAACATCATCGACTGCCCCTACAAGCTGTCGCGCTCCACCAGCGGCGATGTCATCCTGCACAACACCGTGGTCAAGGTGGGTGACGGCTTCCGGGTGGTGCACAATCCCTCCCTGGTCTGGTTCCGCAACAACCTGATGATCGGCGGGCCCGGCGGCGGCAATTTCGGCAGCTACGGCAGCGGCACCGGCAATGCGGTCTGGTTCCCCCGCGCCAATCGCACCTGCGACATGGATTACGACGGCGTAGGCTCGCACCGGATGCCGTTTCAGGCCAAAGTCGGAGACAGGGATTTTTCGACCTTCGAGGGTTTCCGCCAGGGCAGTTTGGAGAAGCACGCCGTCCTGGTGGACATGGACGTGTTCGCCGCGAAGGTGGCGTTTCCCGACCCGGCAGTTCCCGAGCGCGAGCCGGCGGACCTTCGTCTGCGGGCCGGGTCTGCCGCGGTTGACGCCGGAGTTGTGCTGCCGGGAGTGAACGGTGGGTTCAGCGGCAAGGCTCCGGACCTGGGTGCTATCGAACTGGGCGAACCGCTGCCGGATTACGGCCCGCGCCCGGCCGGCGTGGACGAGGAAACCGAGTGGCAGGAAAAGCACGGTGGGAAGTAAATTCAGGGTGAATTATTCACAAATTGTTTGAAAATAGTCTCATAATCGCTTGAAAAGGCTGACACACCCCTGTTTCCCCTCTTAATAGAGGGGATTTATAAGGTATAATTTCTTAATTAATAAGATGTTATCAATTTACCAGGAGTAGTGAAGATTTTGAGGCCGGGAGGGGCGGGGTGTGTCAGGCAGGACCACAGGTTATGGACTCGATTTAAAAGAAGGGATATAAATTGCAGAGGCGTCTGGCCGGACGCCTCTGCGGTAGCGTATTAATAGATGGAGGCCCAAGACCTTGAAAATACAACCGATAACCGTTCTGGCCGGGGCAGCGCTCTGCCTGGCTGCCTGCCGGCTCGCGGCGCAGGACGATTTCCTGGAGCGGGCGCGCGACCTCAACCGCCGGTTCGTGCTGGTGGATACCCACGTCGACATACCGCTGGATTACGTCGCCGAGGGGGGCGCGGACCCGACCTCCGTGGACGACAGCCTGCAGGTCGACCTTTACAAGATGGCAGCCGGCGGAGTGAACTGTGTGTTCCTGGTAGTCTACACGCCTCAGGGGCCGCGCACCGAGGAAGACCTGCGCAAGGCGCGCAGCGGGATAACCGACGTCCGCCTGGAAGCGATCCACCGGCTCTGCCGGCTGTACCCGGGCAAGTTTGAGCTGGCGACCAGCCCGGAGGATGTCGTGCGGATCGCCAGGGAAGGCCGCAAAGCAGTGGCGATCGGCATGGAGAACGGCTATCCGATCGGGACGGATATTTCACTTCTGCGGCATTATTTCCAGGAAGGCGTACGTTACATCACCCTGTCGCACAACGGCCATAACGACATCTGCGATTCGGCCAATCCGCCAAACCGGCCGACTCCCGGCGGAAAGGACCTGATCGGCCCGGAAATGCGGGTGATGGATGAGCTGTACGAAATGGAGGCACTGAAAGAGCCGGCCCCGGAGCCGGAACACGGCGGCCTGAGCGGGTTCGGCCGGGAAGTGGTGGCGGAGATGAACCGGTTGGGGATGTTGATCGACCTGTCGCACGTGGCCCCGGCCACGGTGAGTGACGTTCTGGCTTCGTCACGGGCCCCGGTGATCGCCTCCCATTCGTCCTGCCGCGCTCTCTGCGACAACCGGCGGAACCTCACCGACGAGCAATTGCGGTCGATAGCGGCTTTCGGCGGCGTAGTGCAGATCACCGCGGTCAGTTCGTTTGTCAGCCGGCAGCCGGAAAGGCAGGCCGCCCTGGAGGCGGCCCTGAGCGAGTCGGGAGCCGCTGAAAAGGGCTACGACGGGATGCTCGCACTGTACGAATCGGACCGGCTGGCGTTCGAAACAATCTCCGCCCGCTTCAACGAGCTTGCCGAAGAGATCGATAAAAAATATCCGCTTCCAGATGTGTCCGCTTTCTGCGACCATATCGACCATGCGGTCCAGGTGATGGGAATCGACCATGTCGGTATCGGCAGCGATTTCGGCGGTGGCGGCGGAGTGAAGGGATTCAACAACGCGGCGGAGGCGGTCAACGTGACCGCCGAGCTGTTGCGTCGGGGATACCTGGAGCGCGACATCGAAAAAATCTGGGGTAAAAATCTGCTGCGGCTCTGGAAGGAGGTCGAGCGGGTAGCCGAAAGGCTGGGCCAGTAGCCGGAGACCAGACACGGGCGAATGCGTCTGGCGGGGGGCGGGCCGGCACGGGGTTTGCCACAGGCACGCCGCCCGGGCATCCCCGGCGCTCATCGGTTCGCAAACCCCGTGCCGGCCCGCCCTACCGTTGGCTGCTTGCTCAGTTCTATCTCGTTCTCCTCCCGCCATATCAGGATCTGGTCACTGCGATCCGTGTCCTTACTTCTTCTCTACCCGGAAGATCGTTTCCTGCCAGGGCGCCAGCCTGATCTGTCCACCAGCCAGCTCTTCCCGGCTTCTCAGGTCGGTCACCCGGCCGAACGGCTCTTCTCCTTTGAGCGCAAACTCGACCGGCTCCCGGCCGAGATTGCTGGCGTACACCAGGTAGTCGGCCTCTCTTTCGAC
>JAZDIG010000034.1:0-2702 GCA_043805105.1 Candidatus Glassiibacteriota bacterium
CCGACCAGGGGCCGGAGCATCTACGATGAATTCATCGAAAAGCACGGCAGCGGCTTCCACCACATCGCCTTTGCGGTGAAGGACATGGACGAGGCGCTGAGGCTGTTGGCCGAACGCGGAGTGGAGATTTCCCAGGACGGCGCCTGGGGCAAAACCCGGGTGGAGGGAAGGTTCGCCTACCTGGATACCGATCCACACGGCGGCCTGTCGGTCGAGCTGCTCTGGGACGCTCCCTAAAACACGGGGTCCAGGCAACTGTTCACAGAGCTTGGCGGCGGGGTGTCACGCCTGCGCTCCGATATTGATTATCATAGCTTTTGTCGATTACGGAATACCGGAGGAAAGACAGCGGAAGATGGCTTACAAAGACCAGAAAGAATTTATCGACCTGCTGGAGAAAAGGGGCGAACTGAAGCGGATCAAACAGCCGGTTAGCCCCAGGCTCGAAATCACCGAAATCGCCGCGCGGGTGATGCACGGCGGCGGGCCGGCACTGTTATTCGAAAACGTCCAGGGCAGCCGGCTGCCGGTGTCGATCAACCTGATGGGCAGCCGCCGGCGCATGGCCCTGGCCCTGGGAGTCCAGGACGTGGAGGAGATAGCCGGGCGCATCGAGGCGTTGGTTTTGACCCGGGTGCCCGAATCCCTGCTCGGTAAGCTGGCATTGCTGCCCCGGCTGGTGGAGATGACGAAATTCCCGCCCAGGACCGTATCCGGCGGGCCGGTGCAGGAAGTGGTCATGGAAGGGGATGAGGTGGACCTGGGCAGCCTGCCGGTCCTCACCTGCTGGCCCCAGGACGGCGGACCCTATTTCACCCTGCCGCAGGTGATCACCCGCGAGCCGGTCACCGGCATGCGCAACGTCGGGATGTACCGCATGCAGGTGTTCGACCGCAACACGACCGGCATGCACTGGCACATCCATAAACACGGGGCGCAGCATTTCGAGAGCGCGCGCCGGGCCGGCCGGAGGCTGGAAGTGGCGGTGGCCCTGGGCGGCGACCCGGCTCTGGCTTACGCTGCCAGCGCTCCGCTGCCGGATACCGTCGAAGAATACCTTTTCGCCGGCTTCCTGCGCCAGCAGCCGGTGGAGCTGGTCAAGGCCAGGACTGTGGACCTGGAGGTGCCGGCCCACGCCGACATCGTCCTCGAAGGCTGGGTCGATCCCCAGGAGCCGCTGCGCCGCGAGGGGCCGTTCGGCGACCATACCGGCTATTACAGCCTGGAGGACGACTACCCGGTCTTCCACGTCCAGGCGGTCACGCTGCGCAGCGATGCGATATACCCGGCCACGGTGGTGGGCCCTCCGCCGATGGAGGACTACTGGATGGGCCACGCCACCGAACGAATTTTCCGACCGCTGTTGAAATTGGTGGTGCCGGAGCTGATGGACTACCACATGCCGCCGGAAGGGGTGTTCCACAACCTCGTTTTCGTCTCGATCCGCAAGCGCTACCCGGGCCAGGCTTTCAAGGTGATGCATTCGCTGTGGGGCCAGGGCCTGATGATGCTGGCCAAGGTGCTGGTGGTGGTGGACGAGGAGATCGACGTGCAGGATGGCCAACAGGCCTGGTGGGCGGCCCTCAACAACATCGACCCCCAGCGGGACGTGATTTTCACTCCCGGCCCGGCCGATGCGCTGGACCACGCTTCGCAGCTGCCGCATTACGGCACCAAGATGGGGATCGACGGTACCCGCAAGCTGCCCTCGGAGGGATTCACCCGGCCCTGGCCGGACCGGATCGAGATGACCGGGGAAGTGAAGCGCAGAATCGACGAGCTCTGGAAGGAACTGGGAATAGATGGCTGAACTCACTAACGGCGGGACGGCCGGCGGCGGACTGAAACATTTCACCAGGCTTTACAGCGGTCTGGTCATGCTGCCCCACACCGTGTTCGCCCTGCCGTTCGCTCTTACGGCCCTGGTGCTGGCGAGCTACGAAACGGAAATAACTCTTCGCCAGGTCGTGCTGATCGTCGTCGCTTTCACCGGCGCCCGCTCGGCGGCGATGGGCTTCAACCGGCTGATCGACCACCGGATCGATTCCCAGAACCCGCGCACCGCCGGC
This sequence comes from Candidatus Glassiibacteriota bacterium, assembly GCA_043805105.1. Lineage (GTDB taxonomy): Bacteria > Gemmatimonadota > Glassbacteria > GWA2-58-10 > GWA2-58-10 > JAZDIG01. The sequence continues at coordinate 2,070 of JAZDIG010000034.1, forward strand.
CGGCATCTGCCCGCGGGCCGGATCGACCGCTGGCGGGCTATCGTTTTCGTCGCCGGGGCCGCAGCCGTTTTCATCACCGCGGCCGGTCTTCTGGGCCGGCTGCCGCTGCTGCTGAGCCCGCTGGCGCTGGCGGTGGTCTTTTTTTACAGCTACACCAAGTATTTCACCTCGTTCAGCCATTTGGTGCTGGGCCTGGCGCTGGCAATCGCCCCAGTGGGCGCTTACCTGGCGGTGACCGGCGCGTTTGCGGCCGGCGTGATCGTGCTGGCCGGAGCGGTGGTCTGCTGGGTGGCCGGGTTCGACATCATCTATTCGCTGCAGGACGAACGATTCGACCGGGCGAAGGGGCTGTTCTCGGTACCCGCCCGGCTGGGAGCGGGCCGGGCGCTCTGGATAAGCCGCCTGCTGCACCTGGTGTCGGCGCTTCTCCTGGCCGCGGTGAGCCTGTACTTTCCAGTGGGCCTGTTCTACTGGATCGGCTGGACGGTGGCCAGTGCGATGCTGATCTACGAACAGACACTGGTGACTCCCAACGACATCAGCCGGGTGAACGCGGCTTTCTTTACGGTCAATGGGGCGGTAAGTATATTGTTTTTCCTGTTGAACCTGGCCGACCGGCTGGTAAGGCTGTAG
>JAZDIG010000035.1:0-8501 GCA_043805105.1 Candidatus Glassiibacteriota bacterium
CTCTTTTTCGAGCTCAACGACCGCTACCGCACCGAACTGAAGTACGTGATCTGCACCCACGACCATTTCGATCACACCGGCGGCGCTCAGGAGCTGGCCCGGCAGAGTTCGGCGCTGGTGGTGATGCACAAGATCACCGGCGACCGGGCCGACCTGCCGGTGGATGACGACGAGGAGCTGGTGATGGGCTCAGTGATCCTGAAAGTGATCTACACGCCGGGACACACCGCCGATTCGATCTGTATTCTCTGCCGGGATATCCTGCTGACCGGGGATACCCTGTTCGTGGGCAAGGTCGGCGGGACCGACCTGGGCGAGGGTGCGCGCGCTGAATACGACAGCCTGCACCGGAAACTGATGAAGCTGGCGGATGAGACGAAAGTCTACCCGGGGCACGATTACGGCGTGGCCGCCAACTCCACTATCGGCCGTGAAAAGAAAACAAACCCATTCATCCTGCAGAAAAGCTTCGAGGATTTCGTGAGCCTGAAGGCCAACTGGGCCGAATACAAGCGCCAGCACGGCATCAAGTAGCCGGGAAGCTGGGCCTGAAAAAATCGATCGTCCGGCGCAGACCCTCATCCAGCGAAACCCGGGGTTCCCAGCCCAGCAGTTTCCTGGCCTTGGAGATGTCCGGCTGGCGTACCTTGGGGTCGTCCTCGGGCAATTTTTCGTAGACGATTTCGCTGCGGCTGCCGGTGATCTCGAGGATCTTGCGGGCAAACTCGAGGATCGAGTATTCGCCCGGATTGCCGATATTCACCGGGGTGTCCACGTCCGAAGTCAGCAGGCGGTGGATGCCGTCGATCAGGTCGGTGTAATAGCAGAACGAGCGGGTCTGGGAGCCGTCGCCGAAAACGGTGAGCGGCTTGCCGGCCAGGGCCTGGGCGATGAAGTTCGGTACCACCCGGCCGTCATTGAGCCGCATGCGGGGGCCGTAGGTGTTGAAGATACGCACGATTCGCGTCCGGACCCCATGATAGCGGTGATAGGCCATCGTAATCGCCTCGGCGAAGCGCTTCGCCTCGTCGTATACCCCCCGCGGCCCGATCGGGTTGACGTGGCCCCAGTATTCCTCGTGCTGCGGGTGAATCTGCGGATCGCCGTACACTTCGCTGGTGGAGGCCAGCAGAAAACGGGCCTTCTTTTCCTTGGCCAGCCCCAGCGCTTTGTGGGTGCCGAGACTGCCGACCTTGAGGGTCTGGATCGGGTATTCGAGATAGTCCACGGGCGAAGCCGGCGAGGCGAAGTGCAGCACCGCATCCAGGGGTCCGGGCACGAATATGTACTCGGTGACATCGTGCTTGATGAAGCGGAAGCGCTCGTTTCCGCTCAGGTGACTGATGTTTTCGATGCTGCCGGTGATCAGGTTGTCGATCCCGATTACTTCGTGCCCCTGGTCCAGTAGGAAATCGCAGAGGTGCGAGCCCAGAAAGCCCGCGCCCCCAGTAACCAGTATTCGCATCTCTCACTCCGGGAAAATGCTGGGTAAAGTCCGGCCGAACCGGCTCAAGTCCAAATATCCCTCGGAAAGTGCCTTGGCCGACAAGTTGAGAATAATAATATTCTGGGTGGTCCTGGCCAGCGGCCTGAGCGTCGTCCTTCTCGAACAGGGCGATTTCGCCCATATCCGCTGGATTTCGCTCACTGCCAGGACTCTGTTCTGGACCTCCGCCATCGCTTATTTTTCGCTGAGGCTTTACGGAAGATTTTCTGGAAATCGCTGAATATCTCGCTCCGGAGGCGAGTATTCCCCCCGGCTGCCCATAATACAGCGGGCCGGCTTCCGCTGTCAATGCCTTGGTTGCCGGTGCGATATTTCAGCGTTCTTGCGGAAAAAATCCCGGCCCAGTTCCACTCGGCTGCCGGAAGTCCGGAGGCAGGCCTGGAATAATTCTTGCAATATTCAATTTACTTCCAATGCGAGAATTGATTTTTTTCATGAGACCTTTCTTCAATGGAATATTCTTTCTATTATATAAAGAAAGATAGTCAGATTATCCATGGACCCCGATACCGATAAAATCGGGAGGAACCGGTCAAGTGGCTGAGGAATGGAAAAAAATCAAGGTTTCGTTGAAAAGCGAGGACCTGGAAGCCTATATCAACGTTCCCTTCTTCGGCGAAGAGGGCGGCTTGAAAGCCATCCTCACCGTGGACGACGCCCGCAAGGCGTTGCACGCTAAAGGAATCAGCGATGGGATCAGAAACGACGAGCTGGAGAGGATCTTCCAGGAATCGATATTCGACGAGGACGTACTGGCGGCCAGCGGCACTCCACCGCTGCACGGCGAAAACGCCAGAATCGAATACTATTTCAAGACCGACCGAGATTTTCACCCGCAGGAGGACAAGGACGGCAGGATCGACTACCACGAGGTGTCGTTCCTGTCAAATGTCAAGCAGGGCCAGGAGCTCTGCCGGCGGATTCCCCCCACGGACGGCAAACCGGGCCGCTCACTGCTGGGCCGGGAAATCAAGGCCAATGCCGGCAAGGACGTCATCCTGCCGCAGGGCCCCAATACCGAACTATCGTCATCGCAGGGCCCGGACGTGCTGGTTGCCCTCTGCGATGGCTGCGTGACGTTCAATAAAACCAAGCTCGTCGAGGTCAAAGCCAAGCTCGAAATCAAGGGCGACGTGGATTTCAACACCGGCAACCTGCAATTCAACGGTGCGCTGGTGATCGGCGGTGACATCAAGGCCGGTTTCACGGTAGAAACCACCGGAGACCTGGAAGTGGGCGGCGTGGTCGAAGATGCCCAGGTAATCGCGGGCGGCAGCGCCCTGATCAAGAAAGGCTTCATCGGTCACGGCAACGGCCTGATCAAGACCGGTGGCGAACTGACGATCAAGTTCGCACAGAACCAGAAAATCCGGTGCGGCGGCAACCTGAACCTGGGCGGGGAGATGATGCACTGCGAGACCCGTGTCGGCGGGGACGTCGTCGCCAGCGGCCGCAAAGGCGCCATTATCGGCGGACACGTTCTGTGCGAGGGGTCGGTGGAAGTGCCGCAGATCGGCAGCGTCACTTATACCCAGACCGTAGTCGAAGTGGGCTGCAACTTCCAGCTCGAAGACCGCAGGAGGGAAATTCAGGAAGAGCAATCCAAACTCGACGCCAACCAGGACAAAATCAAGAATGCCCTCTATATTCTCTCCCGCCTCAAGATCAAGCTCAAGGGCGAGCTCCCGCCGGAACAGGAAAAGCTCTACGGGCGGCTGCAGGAAACGATCAAATACTATCCCAAATACCGCGAGGAGCTGAAAGCGGAACTGGGGGGGATTGACCAAAAAATGGGCGAACACCGCAACGCCCAGATCAAGGTGACCGGCACCTTGTATCCCGGCTCCAAGCTGGTCATCGGCAAGTTCCCCAAGGTTTTCAACGAAAAAATGGAGCGAACGACGTTTCGCGAGGTAAAAGGGGAGATCGTAGGGGCTGTCTGAATTGTTGATAAATGTCGACCGGATACATATCTTTATCAGTAGTATTGCCCGAAATTAACCCTCGAGAAGGGTGATTCAGATCGTCCCGAAACCTTCCGTCATTTCAGGCGGTTTTTGTCCGATTAGCCATGCCTCTTGAAATCGCAAAACTAGTCGATGAAAAAGAGCTCCAAGGCGAAGAGCTGCTCGACAGCCTTATCGAGCGCACCAAGAAGTACGAAATAAAAGCGATCCAGGACAAGCGGTTGATCTTCACCCGCGTCCGCACCTACCTCCAGAAAATCTTCGGCAGCTTTTACACCACCGAAAAGAACGAACCGATGGTGCTTATCGCCCAGGCGCTGGTTCGTCTCAAGCAGAATCCCCACCTCAAGGGCCGCGACGAAAAAATCAACCAGCTCGGCCGACTGCTCGACAACCTCAAGGAAAACGGCCTGCTCAAGCTGCGCACCGGCCAGAGCGAGGAGCGGGACTTCATCATCATCAGCCAGAAGCTCACCGTGGAAATGGACGGCGAGGTGAAGCTGTACGAGATCACCCGCAGGGTGCCGAGTGCACGCAAGGGCGCGGACGAGGAGAAGCAGCGGCAGATCACCTACAAGGACGAGCTGAAGCTGCTCGAGCAGGCCAGGCTCACCTGTAAGCAGATCGACGGGCTGATGGCTCAGCCCATGGATGACGAAATCAAGCAGCAGGCCGTCATCACGGTCAGAGACTACTTCAAGCAGGTGGAACAGAAACTGTTCTATGCCAACTGCATCCTCACCGGTATCGGCTTCATCGATGATTCCTTCATCGCCGAACTCAAGCTCGAATCGCTCGACCTGGCTCAGGAAATGAACGAAAAGTCGATGATCGAGAAAATGATCTTCCTGGCCAGCCTCAACTGGTACCGCCATCAGTGGGCCAGCCGGAGCTTCAACGAACCGGACAACCTGGTCTATTTCCTGATCGGCAGAATGATCTTCCGCCACGCGCCCTGGAATCCCAAGGGGAAAGGCGAGGTCCGTGAGGCGCTCGAAACACTGGAAGTCCCCTGCGCGGAACTCGAAGGGACTTTCATCCGGCACGCCTCAGGCCATCAGGAAGGCGAGGATTCGTCTTCGATCAAGGTCGACCGTAAAAAAGAAAAAATTCTCGCCCTGATCAACCAGCTGGTCAGCCTGAACGGCATGCTCGCCAAGCGCAAGTCGGTCGAGGAAGGAAACACGCTGTTGAAGAAATTCCTGCGGCCGGGAATCCGTACGGATGTCAGCCGACGCAACATGGATACGATAGCCGAGGAGATCACTTCCCAGGTGAAAATAGACTGCCTGGGCAAGATGATGCGTCTGTTGTCGTACGATGAAAGCGTGAGCAAGATATTGGCTATCCTGCGTCAGGGCCTCAGCGAGGGAAGCATGGAGCTGTTCCAGCAGCTTCAAGCCTTCCGCGTGGCCCACGGCTTGAGCAACCTGGTGGACAACCGGGAGCGGGAACGCCTGGCCGCATTTATCAGCCCGATGGACATCGTACAGTTCATCTCCGGGCTTGCCGGCGGTGGCATCACGATCAGCGAAGCCACCCAGGAAAAGGTCTCATTCTCCGCCCGCGGAAATACCGGCGAAGTACTCGACATCACCCAGCGCACCCTGACCAACAAAGGGGTCACTTACGACCAGGCCGCTCAGTACATCAACAAAGAATTCGAAAACCTGATCCTGAGCTACGAGAAAAAAGACTTCGAGGCGCGGTGTGCGGAATGCAACCCGAACTACCTGCGTGAAAAAGACGAAAACGTCAAGATCAAGAACTACGCCTGGGTCTGCTACCGCTTCCCCTTCCTTAAAATGCACTTCGGGGCCTGCTCACTCCTGGTGAGCCCGATCATGTTCAACATCCTGGAAGGCGAGCGGGAAAAAGAGGAAAAGACAATCGGCAATGTGACGGCGGATTTCATGAACCGGGTGCTGGAGATCGAGCGCTATCTGATCGGCAGGATCGAGGAGGCTCTCAGGCGGCTGGCGGTCAGCATACTCGACAAGAACCGCGTCGAAGCGCAGTTCATCGAAGCCACCCAGGGCGGCAATGGCGGCGGTGGCGGGGTCGGGAGCGGCAATTACTCGCTGATGCTGGAAGAGGGTGTGCGTGAAGTTTTCCCCAAGCTCAATTTCGAACTGCAGGTCCTGGTAGGCGACGCTGTCCCCGACGAGGATAGCCCGCCCGCGACCGTCGACGGCCGGTCGCTGACTGACGAGGAGCGGGCCCTGGATGAAAAATACGCCCACCTGATGATGGACCATGAACCGGGCGCAGCGGAGGCCCAGGAGCCGGCAGCGAACGCGATCCGGGTGAGCGCGCGTACAGTCAACCGCCTGGCCCGCGCCCTCGAAAACCTCAGCATGCTCTTCGAACAGCTCAAGGCCGATGGCTACGAAAAGCGCGTCCCCGTGATGAGGCGGGACCAGATCGTGATGAACATCCGGGACGCCTGCTACTACATTCGCGACATCCTCAGAGGCATCGCTCCCGACAACAATGAGGCCCTGCAGCTGTTGAAGAAGAGCGAGGACCTGCTGGAAAAAACCCGCGATTCGATCCAGCGCACGGAGGTGATCGAGGAGTCGGTCAACGTCGAGGAAGAGAACGTCGAGGTGCCTTTATACGAAATCCACTCGATCCTGGTCACCCTCAGCTCCAGCTACATGGTTTCGCTCAGCGGCCTGATCGACCTGATCGGCCAGAAGCACAAGGCCAGCCGCGGCAGCATGGTCAAGGTCGATCAGATCGATGGGACCCGGAAGATCGTCGATCACATCGACTCCGCCCTGGGCTGCCTGATCCGCAACTCACACAACATCCGGCTCGAAAGCCCCAAGATCCCGATGGCGCTGCGCGACGTGATGAGCGTGAACATCACGGCGGCGATCGGTGAAATCAACCGCCTCAAGCGCAGCCAACTCATCATCCAGAGCTGCCAGCACCCCAACGACCTGCGCATCTACCTCAACCAGGTGGCCCGGCAGATACTGGAGCGCAAGCTGATCGTGCCGCTGCAAAACATCAGCTCCACGCTCAAGAAAGCCCCCACTTTCGTCGACGACAAACAGTACGCGATCTGGAAACCGGACGGCGAGGAGCAGATGTCGAGCTCGATTTTCGGCCAGATGGACGTGCCCACCCTGTCACTCAACGATGTGCCGCGCGTGCTGCAGTCGGTTATCAAGGTCAGCGACCAGATCGCGGACCGCCTGGTTCAGCGGGGTCACGAGTTCCGCCAGAAGCTGCAGGCCCAGAGCCAGGTCGTCCCGGAAAAAACCAACTTCGACGAATTCGCCAACCGGATCACGCGGGAAGTGAGCGGCACGCTGGGCCAGCTTCACGCCTGGTTCGTTCCGGACAAGGACAACAACATCAACTTCGATCCGGAGAACCTGGATAACATCCTGCGGGTGGTGGGGACCTGCGTGGGCGAGCTGATCGGGCTGATCAAGGAGTTCAACAAGAACAAAGCGGTGTTCCAAGGCGAGATCGAGTCGGTGCGCAAGATCGCCCCGGTGCTGGAAGCCTTGCGCAACACGGTCAACGATTACAACGCCAATTATCTCAAGCAAAAGAAGTCCGCCGACCTGGCACGCAGCCAGACCAACTGCGACAAAACCCTGATCGGCTTCTGCCAGGAGCTGTCCAAGTACGACGACCCCTCCACCCCCGAGTACAAAATTCTGGTGATCCGCGGCCGGGTCTACCTGGCCCTGGAAAACGCCGTCCAGACCATCCTCGGCCAGACGAAGGGCGAGTTCAACGCGGACCGGAAGAAGAAGTACCAGGTGCTGGTCAACGAAATTTTCTACCTGATGAGCCACGTGAAGACCGAAGTGCGCGACCTCCCGCTGTTCAAAACCTTCCGCCAGAGCGCGCTCAAGGCCGCCGCCGACTGCGGCAACCAGCGACTCAAGACCGAGATCGGGACCCTGCTGGAAAAAGGCGAAGAGATCATGGACTGGATCAGGGTGGCAGACAGCAACTTCGAGGAGATGGCGGTCAACGCCTGCTACCGGCCCGGCATGGACCTGGAGCGCCTGAGAAAACTGAGCGAATCGATCTGATGTTTTAGCTCTGGTGTGTTGATATCCCGGATAATTCATAAAGTACCCGAAAAAATTTGCAACTGCCTGAAAGGCTGACACACCCCTGTTTCCCCTCTTTATAGAGGGGACTTATAAGGTATAACTTCTTATATTTTGAGACAATAGAGGCTTCTCACACGATGGATTGTTCGCATGGCTGGGTGGGGTGGGACCAGTCCCCTCTTGAGAGCAAGATCAGGGCTCTGTTGAGACCCTCAAAACCAGGGTCGGGCAAGGTGCAATTACAAATGCTTGAATGCAACAAATTAACAAGAAATGCTTGACTGCAATAAACCAGGGGTGCCCTGCGCAGCCCCGATAAATCGGAGCGATGCAGGGCGGGGTGTGTAATTTAGAATTGCAATTTATGAATACGGGGCAAATAATCTGCAATGGGTATTATCATTATCCGCCGGAAGGCGGAAAAAGAAGAAATCCTCGAAATGCTCTCAGAATTGGGGACTATTATAAAACTGGCCGTCGATGTCGAGCGGCGCATTCTCGCCGGCGGAGGGGAGTACCATTCAGATTGCGAAGAGGCGTTGCTTATTGATGGATCAAAGCAGGATAATGTCTGGGGTGCGGACTGGGTTCCGGAGGAAAGAGAAGTGAAATACCTCTCCATGATTAATGTCCGGCCGGCGCTTGGAAATAACGGCATGGACATTCAAAACGAAAAACTGCGTGCCCGTATTGAATCAATCGTTACGAGTCTTCTCGACATCCAATGAAAGACCGGGAAAAATTCATCGCTCGCTTTTCGAGCTTTAAACCTGAAGTCCGCCTGGGCCACCTCGCTTCCAACCTCAGCCGCCTTGCCTATATGGTTTCAGGCAAGCACGGGGATCAGGCGGAACGGGAAATGATGCGCGAGATCGCCTGGATGTTCGAGCTGCTGGGGCCGGCGGCCAATGCCGAGCTGGCCGACATGCAGCGGGAAAT
>JAZDIG010000036.1:0-2253 GCA_043805105.1 Candidatus Glassiibacteriota bacterium
GCCGGGCCACAAGGAAAACGGGGCGGTATTCTGCCACGCGGCGAGCTGGGCGGTGGTGGCCGAGGCGCTGCTGGGCCGCGGCAGGCGGGCTTTCGACTACTACATGCGGATGGCGCCCACCACCTACAGCCTGATCGCGGAGGTCCACGAGACCGAGCCTTACGTCTACAGCCAGCACATCGCCCAGGAGCCGTTCCACAAGGTCGGCCGGGCGCGCAACAGTTGGCTCACCGGCAGCGCCTCCTGGTTCACCGTGGCGGGCCAGCAGTACATCCTGGGTATCCGCCCCCAGCTCGGCGGCCTGGCCATCGATCCCTCGGTCCCCGGCTGGAGCGAGTTCACGGTCCGGCGCAGGTTCCGCGGCGCGGATTACGAGATAACCGTAACCAACCCCTCGGCGGTCGAGCACGGTGTGCGGAGCGTGGCCGTGGACGGGGAAAAGATCAGCGGCAACGTGGTGCCGCCGGCACCGGCGGGTTCAGCCTGCCGGGTGGAAGTGGAGATGGGTTGAATGGATACTGCACAGTGCCGTTGCGGTGTATCACAAAGTTTATTTCGGGGCCGCGAGAGAATATATTAGATTTGATATATTAATTTTTATATGGAGATTTTCAGCATGCTGCGCTTCAACTTTCTGCTGCCGGCGGTCCTGATGGGATTGATTCCGGCGGCCTGTTCCAACGGCCGCAGCGGCTTGCCGCCGCGGGTGGTAGTCGACCTGGCGGTGGGCGACAGCACGGTCGTGACTCTGACCGACGGCCGGACTATCGGGGTGCGCCTGCTGGAGGTGAACAGCAGCCGGGACTACCTGCGCGGCGCGGTGCGGGAATCCTCGGTGAGAGTGGAGGTCAACGGCGAGCGGGCGACGATCATGTGCGGCAATTACAACCTGCCGGTGGAAGCCGGCGGAGTGCGGATCGACTGCCCGGTCACCCGCGACTATTACACGAACACGATGCAGGACAGCTGGGCCCTGGAGAAGGACGCGCGCATTCGGCTCTGGCCGGCCGGCGGTCCCCTGGTGCACGCCACCCGTTTCATCTACCCGGTCCGGCAGAAATGGTTCGCCAACGACACGCAGATGGCCAACGAGCCGGCTTTTGTCAACGGGGGCGAGGAGCCGGGGAGCGGGGAAGTCTACTACCATGCGGGGCTGGATTTCGGCGGCTGCGAAGGCCTCACCGAGGTGGTCGCGGCCACGGCCGGCACCGTGATCCAGCTGGGCGACAGCCTGGCTCCCGGCTACGAAGGCTATCCCCTCGAACCGCGCTACGATTCGATCTACGTGCTGGGCGAATACGGCTGGGTCTACCGCTACAGCCACGTCACCGCTATCGACACGGCGCTCGCGGCTGGCGGCCGGGTGGAAATGGGACAGGTTCTCGCCAGGGTGGGCAAGGAAGGCAACAGCGGCGGCTGGGCCCATCTGCATTTCGAAATCCTCAGCCGGCAGCCCTCCGGACGTTGGGGCACCGAGGAGGGTTACGCCTACGTGATGGAGGCCTACGGCCGTCAGTACGGCAAAGAGCTGTTCGCCGTGGCTCGGCCCCATCGGCTGGCCGGAGCGGGTCACCCGGTCACGCTGGACGGCCGCCGGTCTGGTTCAGCCGAGGGCGCGATCACGGCCTACCAGTGGACCTTTACCGATGGCAGCACCGCCCACGGGCCGGTCCAGGAAAAACTCTACAGCCAGCCCGGCACGTACAGCGAAGTGCTGTGGGTCACGGACAATCACGGACACCGGGACTGCGATTTCGCCGTGGTCCAGGTGCTCGACCACGACCGGCCGGACCTCCGGCCGCCCACGATCCACGCCGCTTACTATCCGACCCTGGGGATCGAGCCGGGCCAGGCGGTCACGTTCAAGGTGCGGGCATTCAACACGACCAGCGGCGAGGAGACCTGGGATTTCGGCGACGGGAGCGCTCCGGCGGTCACCCGGAGTAAGCCGGCCTTTGCCTGGAACAATCCGCGCTTCCAGCAGATGGGCCTGACCGGCAACGACATCATGCTGGCCGCGGACGGCTACGCCACGGTCGAACACGTTTTCCGGAGGGCGGGGCGCTACCTGGTGCGGGTGGTCCGGACCGCTGACGAGGGTATGAGCGCGGTGGCGCACTTGGCGGTGGAGGTGGGGGGAGGGGAGTGAACCCGGGCGGGTGAGCAATCACGCCGGCCGGATTCCGGCGTGGAGAATAGCGCCGGGCGCAGGGCGGGCCGGCACGGACATTGCGATTCGCCGCCGGCGCCGGG
>JAZDIG010000037.1:0-4702 GCA_043805105.1 Candidatus Glassiibacteriota bacterium
TTACCCATGAATTGCTCCCGTTACTTTTGGTCGACTTGGCGGTGATGCGAAAGGACAGACAAATTAAGGCAGTCCGGGGAGTTTTTCAAGGGTGGTCGGAAGGGGGCGCTAAAGACAGTGAAAGAGTGACAGAGTGACAAAGTGGAAAAGCGGGAGCGGGAGATGGAGTCTTCTGTCTTCTGTCTTCTGGCTTCTGTCTTCTGTCTTCTGGCTTCTGTCTTCTGGCTACTGGCTTCTGACTTCTGGCTTCCGGCGGGGAGTGGCCGGGAGCGGCCTTCTGGCTTCTGAATTCCGGCGGGGTGCGGCCGGGAGCGGCCTACTGACTACCGGGGCGGCGGCCGGGCAGGGCCGTGGCCCCCCACCCCTCCGCCATCCGGATCCGCTGTTCGGGCAGGGGATGGCTGCCGTAGAACCGGTGCAGGAGCCTGGGGCTCAAGAGGTCGGATTTAGCCAGGCGTACGAGCTTTATTTCCAGGGAAATGAAAGCCTGCGGGTCATGGGTCAACTCCAGCGAAGTGCGGTCGGCCTGGCGCTCGAAATGCCGTGAAACGGCGGAAATCGCCGGCTGGGTGAGGGTGCCGGAGAGATCGAGCAGGAAGGGCAGTAGCACCAATAGCACCAGGCTGCCGGGTTCGGCCAGCCCGAAAAAGGCCCGGCCCGCCTCCCAGTGCAAGAGCCACCAGAAAAGCCAGAGGCCGGCCACCACGCCGATCGCCTCCAGGGCGAAGCCTTTCCGGATGTGGTGCCATTTCCAGTGCCCCAGCTCGTGCGCCACCACGCTCAGTACCTCCTCCCCGCTGCACTGGTTCACCAGGGTATCGTAGAGCACCACCCGGCGGCTGTTGCCCAGGCCGGTGAAATAGGCGTTGAGGTAGAGCGACCGGCGGCTGGCATCCATCACGTAGACGTTCTTCACCCTCAGGCCGGCCTCGGCGCTCAATTCCCGGATTTCTTTCTCCAGCTTTTCATTTTCCAGAGGGGTGAACTTGTTGAACAGCGGATCAATCACCCAGGGGCTGATCCAGATTCCGAAAGCCGAAATCACCAGGATCACTCCGGCGGCAGGCACGGGCCACCAGCCCGGCAGGCTGCGGACCAGCCAGATCACCGGCAGGCCCACGAGCGTGGCTACTACCAGGCTGAGCCCCAGCGACTTGACCCGATCCAGGGCGAAAGTCCCGGCCGTAATCGTGGAAAGCCCCATCTCTTTTTCGATCACGAATTCCCGGTAGATCGAAAAGGGCAGGTAGACCAGGACCTGGGCCGCCAGCAGAGTTAGGAGAAAGATCGGCAGGGCGCAGTACCATCTGCCGCCCAGCAGGCTCAGGAGCCAGCTTTCGAGCCGGCCGGCCAGACCACCAAAAAGAAGCGCCGCGTAAAAGGCGTAGAAGATGATCCGGTAGAATGGGAAAAGCCGGTTATGACGAACCACGTGCTCGCGACCGACCGCGATTTCCTGTTCGGTGAAATGCCGGAGGATTTCGCTGCGGCGCGCCTGGGAAGTGTCGCCCCGGGAGCGCATCACCCAGGCGGCGGCGTCCCAGGCGATGAAGGGGGCGAGGATCAATAAAACGACTGCTATCCTGGACATTGAAATACCGGGTTAAGATTTCCGTTGCCTGTCGAAGAAGATACCCGGCAAAGAATTACGCCCGATTCGAATTATCCCGCGATGAAGTGGAAATTATTCCTTTCCCTAAACTCGCAAATTCCCTAGCTGGCCGGGGAATAAACGCCGCTGCCTCGGGTTGCCGGCGTCCCGGGCTTGCCAAATCCCGGCCGCTGGAAGTATCTTACATCCAACAAAATAATTTTGAACCTGGAAAAATCAAATAGTCATTTAAGCGGAACAACGAGGTAACGATGAGCGAGTATGTCGTACTTTCCGGTGTCGGCCCGGACAAGCCCGGCATCGCCAGGGCGATCAGCCAGGCGGCCTTCGAGGCAGGCTGCAGCATCGAGGACAGCCGGATGGCGGTGCTGGGAGGCGAGTTCGCTATCCTGGTGCTGGTCCAGGGGGAAAAGAAGAGGATCAGGGAATTCACCGGCAAGCTGCCGGCCCTGGAAAAAGAGACCGGCCTGGCGATCAGCGCCCGGTCCACCAGCCACACCGCCGAGTACAGGGTGGAAAAGGGCGTGCCCTTCCACCTGCAGGTGGTGGGCCTGGACCGCACCGGCATTGTCTTCCGGGTCACCGAACTATTGGCTCGCCACGGGATCAACATCGAGAGCCTGGAAACCGATGCCTACAACGCGCCGGTGACCGGCACTCCAATGTTCCGGCTCAGCCTGGACGTGGAAATCCCGGGCCAGGTGCAGGTGCGGGGGATCAGGAGCGAGCTGGCCGCGCTGTGCGATGAGCTGAACATGGATTTCGGCATGGAAGCCAAAGGGTAGGCTGGCACCCATTGAGGCGGGTTTGCGAACCATCCCTGCCTTGCCAAATGGGGAGAAATTATTGTAGGGGCGGACCCCTGTGTCCGCCCGACAGCATTATCAGGGTATGGGTATATATCCAATCTGAGAAAGGGGTTCAGAATCATGCGCTACAAACTGCTGGGAAAGAGCGGGTTGAGGGTGAGCGAAATCTGCCTGGGCGCCATGACTTTCGGCCAGGAATGGGAGATCGGCGCACCCAAAAAGGAAAGCTTCGGCGTGATGGAGACTTTCGCCAAGGCCGGCGGAAACTTCATCGACACCGCCGACCTCTACCAGGGTACTACCAGCGAAAAATGGGTCGGCGAATTTGCCGCCTCCGACCGCGACCACTGGGTGCTGGCCACCAAGTATTCGCTGTCCATGCGGCCGGATGACCCGAATTTCTGCGGCAACCACCGCAAGCACCTGGTGCAGGCCGTGGAGGCGAGCCTCGAGCGGCTGGCCACGGACTATATCGACCTCTACTGGGTCCACGCCTGGGATTTCCTGACCCCGGTGGAGGAGGTGGTACGCGGCCTGGACGATCTGGTGCGTTCCGGCAAGGTGCTCTACGTGGGTGTCTCCGATACCCCGGCCTGGATTGTCTCCCAGGCGGTGACCCTGGCGGAGCTGCGCGGCTGGAGCCGTTTCGTGGGACTGCAGATCGAGTACAGCCTGATCGAACGCACTCCCGAACGGGAGCTATTGCCCATGGCCCGGACCATCGACCTGGCGGTCACCCCCTGGGGCGCTCTTGGCGGCGGGCTTTTGACCGGCAAGTACACGGGCGACCCGAAGAAGGACAAGAAAGTCGACACCGGCCGCAAGATGGCCGCCAGCCGGCGTTTCACCGAACGTAACCTCACTATCGCCAGCACCCTGCGGAAAGTGGCGGACGAATCCGGCTGCAAACCCTCCCAGGCGGCCCTCGCTTGGCTGCGCTCCAGGCCGGGCGTGATAATCCCGGTGGTCGGCGCTCGCCGGGCCGACCAGCTCGCCGAAAGCCTCGGCTGCCTCGACCTCACTCTCAGCCCCGGCCAGCTTGCCGCCCTGGATGAAGTGAGCCGGATCGAGATGGGATTTCCCATGGACTTCCTCGAAGCCGCGCCCACCCGGAAAATCCGCTTCGGCGATACCGGCGGCCTGATCGACAGCCACCGGCCATATTAAGCTGGATTTCGGCGGATATTTTATTAGCATAAGAGCGGACCACGTGTCCGCTTTTTTTGCAAATTTCCGTTCTATGCCGGGAGAACCGATCATGTACCATCCGCTGCTTGTCCTACTCTTGCTGCTGTTTTCGACCGCCGAGGCGCTGCCCTGCGCGCAGGACGACACCCTCTGGCGGCCTTCCCTGGTGGACCGAGCCGCCGGCCGTTTCGGCGCGTTCGGCGACCTTTACCGCTACCGGAAGCTCGGCTACCTCTCCCTCATCTCCGATGGCCCCGACCTCTACTCGATCACCGGGGGCGACAACCTGTTCCTGGGCCGGCCGGGTCTGCCCTCCGGATACGACTACCGGGAGGAATTCACCTGGGCGGGCGCCCGCCGCGAGTACAGTTATGAAACCGCCGGGGGCCTCAGGCAGTTTCTGCGTATCTACGAATCCATCCTGGCCCCGGGGTTTCTGTACCAATGTTCGGATTCGATTTTCCGCTGGGAGTTCGAGGAGCAGAAGGCCGGCCAGGCGTTCTTCCTCCCGCTGGCCGACAGTGTGCGCTGCCTGACCGGAGCCGACCGCTACCTGGCGGGCAGGGACGGCTCCCTGGCCGCCGATCCCTGGTTGATCGTCTCTTTTGCCGGCAGCCGCTACGAATTCGACTGCCCCCTGCTCTTCCTGTTCGAAAAGCCGCCGGCATATTTCGAAGTTGTGACTCATGAATTCATGGAGCTTAAATTCGACGGGCCGGCGGGCGGGATTGTCGTGCTGCCGCTGTTGGGAATAGAAAAGCTGGAGCGGGAGGACGCCCTGGCCTGGCGCGCCGAGGGCCTGCCGGAAGAGATCGCCCGGGCCGCCTCGCGCTGGCGGAAGCTCCTGGCCCGCTATCCGGTGGGGGTCCGCGAAGAGTACCGTTTCACCGGGGACGAAAACGGCCGCGAATGGCTCGAAGTGAAAGACACCTATGCTTACGTGAATTTTTCGGAAACGGGCGAAAAGCTGGCCCCCTTGCCGCCTTTCGTCCGGATGGCTCAGAAGACCGGTTATCCGGTCAAGCTCGAAGGCAGTCTGGTCGAAACCGGTTATCCCACCAACTACGGCCTGCTGGATTACGTGGAGGGCGAT
>JAZDIG010000038.1:0-3016 GCA_043805105.1 Candidatus Glassiibacteriota bacterium
CACGGCCACGTGCGCTGGCTGATCGACAACGGCGCGGACTACCTGTTCGTGCCGAACAACATCGCCGCGCCCGGCCCGAGCCTGGAACGGCCTTCTTTCTACTGCCCCTGGAACCAGACCCTGCCCTTCGTGATGCAGAGCGCGCCGGTTATCGCCGGGCATGCCCGGAAGATCATCAAGCCGACCCTCTGGTTCAACCACGGCCGGGAAAAGATGGCCGAGGCGGTGTACGACTCCCTGAAAGAGACCCGTATCCGTAAGAGCAAAGCCGTCGTTCAGAAAGCGATCGATGGTGCCTTCGAGGCGCATGGAGCCTTCTCCAAGAGCCTGCTCGAGGCCGGCGCCCGCGCCCTGGCTGTGCTGGCCAGCCACAAGGAACACGGCATCCTGCTCTTGGGCCGGCCCTACAACATCTACGACAAGGGTATCAGCCTGGATATCGCCACCAAGCTGCGCAATTACTACGGCGCCAACGTGATCGGCCTGGATTTTCTCAACCTCGATGGCTACGATACCACCGACCTGAACGAAAACATGTTCTGGGGCTACGGCAAAAAAATCCTCGCGGCCGCGAAGTTCGTCCGGAACAAGCCCAAGCTCCACGTGATTTACATCACCAATTTCAAGTGCGGCCCGGACAGCTACATCAAGCATTTCGTCGCCGAGGCGAGCGGAAGACCGTACCTGTCGCTGCAGTTCGACGGACACAACAGCGACGCCGGCATGCTCACCCGTTGCGAGGCCTATCTGGACAGTAAAGGGGTGCTCAGGAGATGGGGAACGACGGAACAGGAAATGGCGGCAAGCAATCTATAATGGGGCGTAAGCTCTACGTGCCCCAGATGAGCCACGGGGGAGCGGTGGCGTTTGCCGCCGCCTTCCGCAGCGTGGGCGTGGATGCCTGGCCCAGCCCCGATTCAGACGCCCATACTCTCGACCTGGGCGGCCGCCATACCTCGGGTGAGGAATGCCTGCCGGCGCGGGTCACCCTGGGCAACTTCCTCAAGATCACCGAGGAGCCGGATTTCGTCCCGGAAAAAACCGCCTTTTTCATGCCCACGGCGGATGGCCCCTGCCGTTTCGGCCAGTACGCCCCATACATCCGCAAGGTCCTTCGCGACATCGGCCTGAGCCAGGTGATGGTGTTCAGTCCCACCAGCCGCGACGGTTACGAGGGCATGGGCGAGCAGGTCAACGAGCTGATGCGTAACGCCCTGCGGGGCCTGGTCTGTGCCGACATCCTGCGCAAAATGACCCACAAGACCCGGCCCTACGAGACCAGCCGGGGCGACACCGACGCGGTGCACAAAAAGTGGCTGGCTGAAGTGGAGAAAGTGCTGGAGGTGCCCGGCGTTCCGGTCAGACAGCGGCTTTCGCAACTGGTAAAAGTCATGACCGGGGCCCGCGACGAGTTCCGCCGGCTCCCGGCCCAGTACCACCGCCGGCGGCCATTGGTGGGAGTGGTCGGGGAAATTTTCTGCCGGCTCACCCCCTTCACCAACGACTTTCTGATCCGCAAGATCGAGGATATCGGCGGGGAATGCACCCTGGCGCACATCGTCGAATGGGTCTGGTACACCAACCTGGAACAGCAGAAAAGGCTGCGCCAGCAGGGCAAGCGCGTTTCGGTGGAGATGTTGGGGGCCAAGATCAAGAACTGGATTCAGCAGAAGGACAAGCACGCGCTCTATGGGCCGTTCGAGGAGGACTTCCAGGGTTACGAGGAGCCGCACATCCACAAGCTGCTCGAATACTCGGAACCCTACCTGCCCCATCAGGGTGCGCTGGGCGAGATGACCCTGTCGGTGGGAAAGGCGATCTTCCACTACCATCAGGGCTGCGATGGGGTAGTGGACATCAGTCCCTTCACCTGCATGAACGGGATCGTCACCGAGGCGGTTTACCCGGTGCTCAGCGCAGACCACGACAGCATGCCGGTGCGCAATTTCTTTTTCGACGGCAGCCAGTACGACGTGGAGCGCGACCTGGGAATCTTCATGGAGCTGGCGCTCAGCTACCGCAGCCGCAAGAAAAAGCCGCGCACCTACCCGGCGTACTTTCCGAACTGATTCCGAACCGTGCTATTTGTTCCCGGCTTTGCCGGCGACCTGGTGAGCCAGATCTACCCCGTTGCCGTTGGCCGGCATAGCCAGCGTGGGCTTGCGCCCGGTCTTTTTTTCCATCCGGATGGAAGGACTGAGGTAGAAGAACCAGACCATCATGATGGCGGCTGCGGCCGTGTTGTACGGGTCGCCGGTCTTCAACCACAAAATCCAGCTGATGAAGCCGACGAAAGCGACCGCGAATGCGATCAGCAGACCGATCAGGATATTTTCGACTGTTGTTTTCATGGTCTTCCTCTTTTTCTGCCCGCTCACGATCTGCGGGCCGTAACAGGCGGCTCGCGGTTGAGGTCAATTCCAGCCGGGCGCCTTCGGACAACCGTTTTAATGATCGACTTCCGTTAGAAATCGCGTTTACTTCTTACCTTCCGAAAAACTCACAACTTTAACGCTGCTCAGCGATTTTTTCAAGATTTCCACGCGTTTCAAGCGCCTCCCTGGCTCGCCTCCTTGCCGGCGTGCGCTGACACCAGCCCGTTTAATATTTGTCATTCAAATTCCCTGCGACTCCGCAACTTGCTTCCCGGCCCCGGCTTGCGGATTTTCCGTCGGTTCCGCCTCTTCGTTAATTCAGGCGCCGGGACTAATTGCGGCTGTAAAGCGCCAGCTCGCCGGGCTGGCAGCCGATTTCTGCCGCGATGATCGGACAGTCGGCGGTCATAAGGAAATAGATCTTTTTATCCACCTCGCCCAGGGTCTCGTAATTCCCCTGTCCCTTGGCGATGACCAGATCCGCCTGGTCGAAGCGGCGGCGGAAGGATTGGCCGCATTCATCGACCGGCGCCCCGGGGACATCCGCACCCCTCTCGATGACCTCGACCATCCGGTCCAGTCCCGCGATCCGCGCTTCTTCCAGGGTGGCCGATCCGATTTCATCCGCGCCGACTGCAACC
>JAZDIG010000039.1:0-3142 GCA_043805105.1 Candidatus Glassiibacteriota bacterium
AACGGCATTCTCTTCAGGAATGCCTTCGTGACGGTTCCCTCCTGCACGCCCTCGAGGAACTCCATTCTTACCGGCCAGTATCCCTGGCGCCTGGGAACCGGGGCAAACCTCTGGAGCCAATTCCCGGAAGGGCCGGAGACCTACCCGAATATACTCGAGGACCACGAATATTTCGTCGGTTCGTACCGCAAGGCTTTCGGACCCGGCAATGATCGCCCCAGGCCCGTGGCCGGAAAGGCTTTCGCAAGCGCAGGGGATTTTTTCCAGAGCCGGCCCCCAAATAAGCCGTTCTGTTTCTGGTTCGGCTCAAGCGATCCTCATCGCCCTTACGAATGGCAGGCGGGGATCAAGAGCGGCATGAGGCTCGAGGACGTGCAGGTGCCCCCCTGTTTACCGGATTCGAGGGAAATCCGCACCGACATTTGCGATTACTATTGGGAAATACAACGGTTTGATTTCGAAGTGGGCCAGGCCCTTGATATTATAGAAGAAACGGGCGAGCTGGATAATACGTTAGTCGTGATGACCGGCGACAACGGCTGGCCGTTTCCGCGCGGCAAGAGCAATCTCTATGATCTGGGCGTGCATGTCCCCCTGGCTGTCCAGTGGGGCGACAGGATAAAGAAGGGCCGAGTGGTCGATGATTTTGTCAGCCTGGCCGACCTCGCCCCGACATTTCTCGAATCAGCAGGTCTCCAGCCTCTGGAGGCAATGACAGGCCGCAGCCTCATGAACGTTTTCGAATCGGATAAATCAGGAACGGTAGACCCGGGCCGCGATCACGTCCTGACCGGCAAGGAGCGCCACACACCGGCTCAGGCAGACCACATGGGCGGCACACCCATGCGCGCTCTCCGGAACAGGGAATATCTGTACATCCATAATTTCCGGCCGGACCGCTGGCCCGCCGGGGACCCACGGACCAGCATGCGTGGACCGGGGCTGAGCGATATCGACGACAGTCCGACGAAGAAATACATTGTCGATCACAAGAACGATCCGGAAGTGGGGAAATATTATGAGCTTTGCAGCGGAATGCGGCCCGCCGATGAACTCTACGATTTAAGCAAAGATCCCTATCAGCTGACTAATGTTGCAGGCAATCCTGAATACGAGGAAGTACTGAAAAAACTGAAAGATCAGCTGATGAAGGAATTAAGAAAAACAGAAGATCCCAGGGTGCTGGGCCGAGGCGAACTTTTTGATTCATATCCATACCTCGGCGATGTGAAAAAGAATCGAAGTGAGGTGCAGAAGTATTGCCTGCTGAATGCGAACGGTGAATTTC
The DNA here is from genome assembly GCA_043805105.1 of Candidatus Glassiibacteriota bacterium. Lineage (GTDB taxonomy): Bacteria > Gemmatimonadota > Glassbacteria > GWA2-58-10 > GWA2-58-10 > JAZDIG01. Next base: position 1,289 of record JAZDIG010000039.1, read on the forward strand.
AATGAAAAAGAAGACACACCCCTGAATCCCCTCTTGATAGAGGGGACTTTTTTGGTATAAGTTCTTATTAATTAAAGAAATCCCCCTGTAGCTCTCTTTTTCAAAGGGGGAATTTTTGCATGGGCGGTTCGTGGACGGTCCGTATCGGAAAAATGCCCGGTTGCATCGCAGAGGCGAACCTTGTGTTCGCCTGTTTTTTCAATATTTACAGGTTCACCATTGGGCTGACAGGCGGTCGAGGGCAGGGCCGGGAAGCGCCAGTCCACTGTCGAGAGGGGCGGCCGCTGTAGGGGCGCCCCGATTTTATCGGGGCTGCGCCCTGTATTGTGAGGGTTTCACCCTCTCAGGCGGGATGCGTAAGGCAAGGCAATATGATTCGATTCGTCAGTCGCGATTGGGAGCGGGCTTTTTCTTCAGCAGGCCCCGCAACAGGCCCTTGAGCTGGTCCTGAGGTTTGGATTTAGCCTGCGAGGTGTCGGCCGCGGCGCTGTCTGGGGATGCGCTGTCGGGCCGGCTGTCGCCGTCGGGCAGGAGCCGGTCGATCAGCCTGTCGAACTGGCTGCCGAGCTTGGCCTGCAGGCGTTTTTTCAGGGGGCCGGTGTCCCATTTGAGCGAGGGGTCGGAGGTGGTGCCGCCAAGCAGGAAATTCAGCTCCAGCCGGTTTTCACTGCCGGTGAAAAGGCTGGCGATTTCGCCGGGAAGCTTTTTGCGGTATTTCCGGGTGAGATTTTCGTTGAGGAGCAGGGCCAGCGAATAGTCCAGGCTGCCAGCGAAGCCCACCGCACCCCCGGCTCTCAGCGTACCCACATCGGTTTCCAGGCCCAGGTCCCGCCCGGTCACTTTCTGATCCAGGATGTCGAACATCCCCACCCAGCGTTCGATTCCCAGGCTGTTCAATTCAGTGATACCGGTGAAGCTTGCCAGTTTGTCGAGCACGGGCCAGCCCTGGAGACGGCCGTCAGCGAGCGTGAAAGCGGCGGTGCCCTCGAGGTTTTTCAGCGGTTCCCCGGCGGTCGCTTTATTGACCAGATGAATCCGGGCGGCAACACTGCCGGAAAGGTACCGGCCGATGCTGCTGAACGGCGACACCAGTTCAGCGGCGTGGAAGCCGGTGCCAACGAGGTCGAGCTGGTAGGCGGACAGACCCGGCCCGGAGAGGGTGAAGCCGCCCCGGCCCTCCAGCGCGCCGGAATAAAGCCCGGCTGAAATCTTTTCGAGCGTAAACAGGCTGTCTGTCACGGTAAAGCCGAGGTTGACCCGGTCGAGGGAGATTGCCGGCGAAACGATCAGCCGTTCGGCGGAAAGCGTTCCCAGGCCCCGGCCCGGATGGAGCAGAAGCCGGGTGGTGTCCGGGCCGGGAGCGGCGCCGGCTTCGCCGGGAGAGGTGAAGCCGGGACCGAAAAAGTCCTCCAGCGCCAGCCGGGGACTGGTGACCTTGAGGTCCCAGTAAGCCGCTTTCGCGGGTTTTTCATCTGCAAACAGGGCCGGATAGTTCTTCACCCGCAGGTCGGCTTTGAGTGTAGACTTGCCGGCGGCCAGCTCCAGGCTGCCGCGGTTCAGGTCATCCCCGGTCAGGAAAAGTTCGGCCCGGGGCACTTCGAGCGGGAGGGGCCGTCCGGGCGAATCCCAGAGCGCGGATTCGAGCGAGACGGCAGCGCCGTTGTTGTCGATCTCCACCCGGGCCAGCTTCGCTTCCAGCCGGCCGGCCCCCCCGGCCAGATCGAGCGAGAGATTTTCTCCCCGGACCTCGATCCGGTAGGCGGCATCCCCGGTTTCCTCCGCCGGGCCGCTGACCTGGAGGTCGATTTTCACACTTCCCCCGGCCCGGTCGACCGCGGCCTTGCCATCGGCGGC
>JAZDIG010000040.1:0-4016 GCA_043805105.1 Candidatus Glassiibacteriota bacterium
AAGAGACAAATTGACATTACCACGCAGATCACCACTTATGATTTCCAAAGCGGGAGGGATAAATACTTCGAATTCTATTTCTGGGTAAATAGTTTCAATATTCACCGCACTAGGATTGAGATAGGCAACGACCGATAATTCTATTGGCTGTCCAAATCCGAAAGAATTTTCTATATTCACTTCAACCTTGAATGGCATTGGTGGTACATAAGAAAAAAGGGATGTAGCAAAAAGAAGAATTGAAAAATTCGCTAATCTGTACATTTTTCCCCCGCTTCTTTAATTTTAATGGAAAGAAAATTAACAGATATTAGGGAAAAATTAGGTTAATTTCATCTCATATTGATCCTTTCGATAAATAAAGAAGTTTAAGTAGCTTAAATTCAAAATACCCTGGAGTCACACAATATAATTTCGCATGCGGCAGTGAGCCAGCTGATTAAATATAGAAAAATATTATATTTTGTCAAGAGTACATGGAAAAATGTCCTCAAGTCTCTAGATTCTAGTTATTGAATTACGGATTGGATGCAATATGCAGGTCTTCTGACTTCTAGTTTCCTGCTTTCGGGGATCGGGCTTTCTCCCGCCTGCCTGCTTCCAACGCCTCAATCAGCGTGGGATGATTGAAACCGAATCCATTCTCCCGCAGCTTGCCCGGAACCGCCCGGCAGCTTGCCAGCAACAGTTCATCCGCCATCTGTCCCAGGGCAGCTTTCAGGACAAAGGCCGGCACGCGGAAAATTGCCGGCCGCTTCAGCGCCTTTGCCAGGCTGATTGTGAATTCGCTGTTGGTGACCGGGTTCGGAGAAACCACGTTGACCGGGCCGGACAGTGAATGCTGATCCAGGCAGAAAAGTATCGCCCGCACGGCATCCTCGAGACTGATCCAGCTCTGGTACTGGCATCCGCTGCCCAGCTTTGCTCCCAGGCCCAACCGGAAAACCGGCAGCATGGCGGCCAGTGCCCCGCCCTCGGCTGCCAACACCATGCCGAAACGAAGGCTTACGACCCGTACCGCGGCATCTCGCGCCTGGGCCGCGGTTTCCTCCCACTGCCGGCAGACTTCCGCCAGAAAGCCCGTGCCCCAGCCGCTGGTTTCGTCCAGGACTTCAGGGCCGCGGTCGCCGTAAAAGCCCACCGCCGAGGCGCAGAGGAAGGTGCGGGGAGGATCGGCCGTTTCTCTGAGAGTTTTGGCGATCAGGCTGGTGGACCGGACCCGGCTCGTGAGGATTTTTTCCTTTTTCCTTGCGCTCCAGCGGCTCCCGGCAATGTTTTCTCCGGCCAGATGGATCACCGCATCCACACCGCGAAAGGCTTCCGGCTCGATAATTCCCTTCTGCGGGTCCCAGAACCGGCGCCCTTCGGCCGAAACCTTGTTTCTGTCCCGCACCAGCCGCACGATCTGGTCACCGCGGGCTTCCAGGGCCGCGCAGACCGCCGATCCGATCAACCCGCTGCCGCCGCTGACGACGATTTTCACGAAGCCCTCTGTGGATAAATCTGATGGTTAAAAACCTGAATTGACTGACCTTTGGCAGTTCTATCTGAATGATAATGCAGGCCGGATTGGGTCACAAGAGAGCCTGTCTGTGGCAAATGCCGGCCGGCCGTGCTATAATGGAATTGAGCGAACGTCAGTCAATCGAACCTCTCTAATAGCGGAGAGAGCTGTGCCGGAAGCCGGTCAGGGAAAGCCGAACGGCCCGCTGCGAGTGGCGGTGGTGGGAGGAGGCCCGGCGGGGACCTTTTTCGTCTGGTGCCTCAGGCGCAAGGCGGCCGAACGCAACTTTCCGCTCGAAGTGACCATTTTCGAACCCAAGACATTCGAGCGGCGCGGCGCCTACCACTGCAACTACTGCCAGGGGGTGATTTCTGCCGGCCTGCTGAGGGAGATGGAGAGGATCGGGCTGGTGATCCCCAGGCAGGTGATCCAGGCCCGGATCAGGAGCTACAACCTGGTGACCCTGGGCGGAGAGCTGAGCCTGCCGGTGCCGCCCGACCAGGAAATCTACACCGTGTTCCGCGGCCATGGGCCGGTGCCGGAAAAAGAAGGTGCGATCAGCTTCGACCAGTTCCTGCTCGACCGCGCCATCGAAGCCGGGGCCCGGAAACTCGGCGTCCTGGTCAAGAGCGTCCAGGTCGACACGGGCCGGCCGGGGCCGGTCACCCTCACCGACCACCTCGGCAACCTCTACCGGGCGGACGTGCTGGTCGGCGCTTTCGGGGTGAACTCCAAACTGGGCGAACAGTTCCGCCTGCTCGGTTTCGGCTACCGACATCCGGCCACCAGCAGCGCTCTTCAGGCCGAATACCGTATCGGCGACGGCAGCGGCGATAACCATGCCACGGACGAGATCAAGATTTTCGCCCTGGGACTCTACCCGATCCGCTTCGCCGTGATCACTCCCAAGCGCAGCCACCTGACAGTTTCGCTGATCGGCGAGTTTCTCCGCTACGAACACCTCGAACGCTTCATGCAGCACCGGCTGGTCCGGGAACATCTTCCGGAGGGTATCGATCTGGCGAGCTCGCGCTGCAGTTGTTCGCCGCAGATGCCGATTTCCGACGGCGGAGAGCTGGCCGGGCCGCATTGCCTGGTGATCGGGGATGCCGCGATCAGCCGTTACTACAAGAACGGCATCGAAAGCGCCCTGCGGTCGGCCGAGCTGGCGGCGGAGGTGCTGCTGGCCTACGGTTGCAGCTCGCAGGAGCTTCTGCACGAACAGTATACCAGGAGGATCAAGGAGATCTTCGGCCTGGACAATTTTCTGGGCCGGCAGCTCTACAATCTCCACGACCGGATTTACCGTCTGCCCGCTCTGGCCACCTCCCAGCTCGGCATTGCCCGCGGCGATTTCGGCCTCACCGGCCACAGCCGGAGGAAGCTGCGCTGGATCCTGTGGAACATGTTCACCGGGGATGCCTCCTACCGGCGGATCTTCCTCAACTGCCTCGACCCCCTCTTGATCTTTCGGATCCTGACCGCTACCTTGACTACCTTTGCCGGCAGGCTGATCGGCAGGAAAAGCAGGATTGAAAATGGCCAATGACAAAAATAAAGCTTTTCGCGTACTGATCGCCGGCGGCGGCCCGGCTGGCTGCGCCTGCGCCCTCAGCCTGGTGCGTCTGGGCGCCGAAACCGGCCGCTGGCTGGACGTGAAGCTTTTCGAGCACAAGAGTTTCGGCCAGCACTACAACCAGTGCATGGGCGTGCTGAGTCCGCCGATCGAACAGATTATGCACGACTACCTGGAGCTGGAAATCCCGCCGGAGCTGGTGCAGCGCAGGATCGAGGGCTACTGGCTGCACACCGACACCCGCAGCATCTACCTGGAGGACACCGCCGCCGATTCACCCAGGCCGTCGATTGCCACTCGCCGGGTGCTGCTGGATAATTTCCTGCTGACCCAGGCGAAAAAATCGGGAGTGGAGGTTTTCGGCAACCGGGTGATCGATTTCGAATTCAGCAGGGACTGCGTGAGGGTTTACACCGAGGGCGGAAGCTTCACCGGGGACGTGCTGGTGGGAGCGTTCGGCCTGGACCGGCAGTTGTGCGACTCTTTCAGCCGGCGTACCGGCTACCGCCCGCCCGACTACCTGGAAACCGTGGTGACCAAACTCCATCCCGGCCAGGAACGGGTCGAACGCTTCCAGAACCGGATCCACGCCTTCATGCCGTCCCGCCGCGAAATAGAGTTCGCCGCCCTGGTGCCCAAAGGGGACCACATCACTTCCCTGGTGGCCGGCCGCCGGGTCAGCCGGGCCTTGCTGGTGGATTTCCTCGCCAGCCCGGCCTGCCGGAAAGTGCTCGATTTCGACTTCCAGGTCACGGACGTCTTCAAGGGCAACTTCCCGATCAGCCGGGCCAGGAACTTTTACGGCGACCGCTACATCCTGATCGGCGACAGCGCCGGCCTGGTGCGGCCGTTCAAGGGCAAGGGCATCAACATCGCCCTGTTGTCCGGCTATTTCGCCGCGCGCAACCTGATCCAGCGGGGCTGGACCCGCCAGGC
>JAZDIG010000041.1:0-4541 GCA_043805105.1 Candidatus Glassiibacteriota bacterium
AGCGGATAGACAAGTTCGCCAGGCTGGGGGAGTTTACGGAGTAAGGCGGAAACAAAAGGAGGAACAGAGTAAAGCCCGTGGCGCCGTGGCCGGCGGTGGGGGCTTTTTTGCTAATGGACTATCCCGCGGGCGACCGGCCGGCGAGCCCCTACGGCTCGCCCGAACATTCTATCGATGAGGGCGGACACAGTGATTTGCCTCTATGCCCGGGGAATTGCCTGCTACGCCCCGATAAATCGGGGCTACGCAGGCTGAAGGTCCGCCCTACAAAAACTACTCCGCGGGAGACCGCCGGTCGCCGGCGTATACGCAACCTGTCCATGCCGCGTGGGGAAAACATATACAGGCGGGTTTGAAACCTGCCCCTACGGCTGACCGGGGCAGCGTTGGCGTAACCGGCAAATTACTTTCGCAGGCGTATCAGCCGCTATTCTGAATCACGGATTACACGGATATATTACGGATGTCACGGATCCGCTCCGCAGCCCACCGGGCGGACACGGGGATTTGCCTCTATGCCCGGGGAATTGCCTGCTACGCCCCGATAAATCGGGGCTACGCAGGCTGAAGGTCCGCCCCTACAAAAAACTACTCCGCGGGCTACCGGCCTGCCGCCCCTACGGCTCGCCCGGGGCGGGTTACCCCGAAACAGGGTTTCGAGAAATTCATCCCGATTAAGAGCAGGGTCTTGACAATGGAGAATAAGACATATAATATAATATTCAATTGATTACTTTATCAGTTAAGGCGGAGTACCCTCGCATGACAATGCCCAACCGGCAATTCAAGGATTCGATTTATGAGCAGTTTGCGCGAATAGGCAAAGCTGTTTCAAGCCCGAAACGTCTGGAACTTCTCGACCTGATCTGCCAGAGCGAGAAAACGGTGGAAACCCTGGCAAAAGAAACCGAGTTGAGCTTAGCCAATGCCTCTCAACACTTGCAGATTTTGCGTACAGCCCGGCTCGTGGAGGCGAGAAAGGACGGATTATTCGTCTATTACCGGCTGGCCGACAAGGAAGTCTGCCAATTTTTCAGAGCCATGCGAACTCTGGCCAAGAGCCGATTGGCTGAAGTGGAGAGAATCACCCATCGTTTTTTCGAGGGGAAAGAAGGGATGGAACCAGTGGACCGGAATGATCTTCTGCGGCGGGTGCGGGATGGGTCGGTTAGGGTACTTGATGTACGACCGAGGGACGAGTACCACGCAGGTCATATACCCGGGGCAATTTCCATGCAATTGAAAGAGCTGGAGCGTCGTCTTTCCGAGCTGCCAAGGGGCCAGGACATTGTCGCTTATTGCCGAGGGCCGTATTGCGTTCTTTCGGTCCAAGCCGTGGAGATCCTCCGCGCGCACGGTTTTCAGGCAATGCGGCTGGAAGAAGGGGTTCAAGACTGGCAGGCCCTGGGCTTTCCGGTAGCGGTTGGGAAAAAAATGAGTTCCGGTCAGGAGGTAACTTTGCATGAATAGCAATCCCCTGCCCCCGATAATAAGCCACGATCCGGCTGAACCGACTGTCTTCAATCCCGGCAAATTGATGGAACTATCCAGACTGCAGAAGGGACTCCCGCCCTGCCCGGTGCCATCCGGCTGCCTTCTGGATTTCGATGGAGAGATTCTCGAATATCTGGCTTTTTCGAGACAAGCAAAACCCGATCCAAACTGGCCTTGTTTCCATACCCGGCTTTACCGCTGGAAAAGCGGGGAAAATGAATTCGGGATTATCGGAGGAACTATCGGGGCGCCATTTGCCGTCCTGGTAGCCGAAGAGCTTTTTGCCAGCGGGTGTCAGTCCCTGGTGACTATCGGTTCGGCAGGGCTTATCGGCGGAGGGATCGATCCGCCGTTTTTTATTTTGATCGAGGGCGCTCTACGCGATGAGGGGACAAGTTACCATTATCTGCCACCCTCCTCTTTTGTCGAGGCTGACCGGAACATCCTGGAGCGGGTCAATTCGAGATTGACAGAGGCAGGAATCCCGGTTCAGCGAGGCACTACCTGGACCACCGACGCGCCTTTCCGCGAGACGGCATCCCGCGCCTCTCAGTGCAGACTTCAAGGTGTAATGGCGGTGGAAATGGAGGCGGCAGCCCTTTTAGCTCTGGCTGAAGCAAGAAAAAGAAAAATTGTGTGCGTATCGCATGTGACAAACCAGATGGCTCAGGGGCAGAACGATTTTGACAAGGGCGGCCAGCCGGGCCTGGAAAGTGCAATTCATCTCTGCGAGGAAACACTCAGGGCGCTATTGTCGAGCTGAACTCGATAAGCATGCCTTACCGCGATATCGAGATTGAATATTCAATTGGAGGAGACCTGCATGAAACTTTTACTTATCCTGAATCGGACGCCCTACGATGGTACGGACGTTACCTGGAACGCCCTGCGGCTTGCGGGACAGGCCCTGAAGGATGGGATGGCCGTCAGAATTTTTCTTATGAATGATGCGGTGGATCTGGCTCGCAAAGGATTAGGAAAGGAGGGTGAATTCGATCTTCAGCGGATGCTTCTGGATACCCTCTCCAATGGCGCTGAAGCCAGTATTTGTAAGACTTGTATTACCCGATGCGGCATGGCCGGGAATGAAGTAATCACCGAGGTTAAGGCGGCCACCATGCCCGAACTGTCAGGGTGGATCATGGATTCGGAAAGAGTCGTCACATTCTGACGGAAAAAACCAGGAGGTCAAAAATGGCTTATGACGCGCTGAAATTCATACACGTATTGGCGGTGGTTTTTATGTCCGCGCCGCTTTATAACCTGATCGTGGTCAATGAAAGAGTGCTGTTCGGAAAAGCGCCTTTTGCCGTGGACCGCTATTTTGAAAATATTATCAAGGGGGCGGCAAGCAGATGTTATGTATTTCAACTGACGGCTTTGGCCAGTGGGCTGCTCCTTATCCCACTTGGCGGGTTCTCCTGGATTTACCTGTTCGAGAATAGAATCCTATTGACCAAGCTTCTGCTACTTTTACTTCTGATGATTCTTCTTTCAGTGGTTCATTTTCGGGTACAGCCGGGTATTGATAATCTATTGAGCGGAGTGAAAGGAGATGAAATACCGGAGGAAATCTCCAAGCAGCTCGCTCCGCTGCGGCTGGCCCGCAAGCGTCTGGCCGCCCTCTGTCTATTTATCGTGATCACCACAGTACTGCTGGGGCTTCAGGTATTCGAACGATTCGGCTTGTCCCTGACCGCACTGTTAATCCTGCTGGCAGCGCTATTTTCCTGGAGGGTCTACCGGACACCGGTCCGATTGGGCTGGTTATAAGACAAAGGGCGGGCACGGCATGCCGTGCCCCTACTCGGGGTGCGGGAAATACATATTCGGGCGGGTTTGAAAACCGTCCCTACAAATCATGTTTCTCCCTTTCAGAGAGGATTGATTCAACTCGCGTTTAATCAAAAAGAAGTCCGAGCTACATCTTAGGAGGGGCCGGGAAACCGCGCTCCACCGCCAGGTCATCCTCCCCCACCTCCCGGCCCAGGGCCCATCTGAAAGCAGCCGCATTCTCCATGCAGAGATAGACGTAAACTTCCCGGTCGAAGTCCCTGATCCAGCGGTAAAGCTTACGATAAATGTCGATCCGCACGGCCTGGGGATAGCGGTACTTGCCATCCGGGGGCACGGGGTGCAGCTCCCCGGCCAGGAGCGGATGCCGGCTGAACCGTTCGTGGAAATAGGACATCAGCCAGGGGCTGAACCTCAGACAGCCGAGGCTGATCCAGGCCACGTTGCCCGGCCGGGCCACCGCGTAAATATCCTCCACCAGCTTTCGGTAATGGTCCTCCCAGCCCCGGAAATGGAAAACCGGGTCGAAATGGAAGCCCAGGCGAAAACCTTTCTCCTGCACCAGCCGGGCCGCCGCCAACCTTTGGGCGATAGCCGGCGCCCCGGCCTCCTCGCTGTCGATCACGTTCTGCGGGTTCACCGACCAGCTCACCACGATATTGGAGGGCACTTTTTTCAGCCCGAGCAGGTTACCGACATTGACGGTCTTGGTCTTGAATTCGAACCAGCAGCGGGGCCGGTTTCCGAAAAATTCGACCAGTTCGGCCGAGAAGCCGGTCAGATGGTCCAGGGCCAGGCTGTCGGAGAGTTCACCGGTGCCGTAGCGCAACGGATGGGCCGGACAGTCAGCCAGCTCAGCCTCCACTTCCCGGAACACTTTTTCGAGGTCGGGGCAGACGTGGATGGTGGGCCGGTTGAGGTAACCCTGCAGCACGCAGTAGGAACAGTCGAGAGGGCAGCCGGAGACGAGGTTGATCACCCGGTAGCGGCAGCATCTGGCTCCCGGGCTGGCCGGACAGGCCTCGACCAGGCGACCGCGGTAAGGCGAGAGAGCCAGGTTGTATTTGGCGCGGACCACCGAGCGGCAGGGATCGAGCCTTTGCTTTCGCGAGAATTCCTCCAGCCGGTCGATACTTTCGAGCTTTCGATGGGGGATGCGCCGGATCAGCGCCCGGGTGCGCGGGTGGTATTCCAGGTCCGGGTGGAGGAAGAGGGTATCGAAAGTTTGCAGCATGGTCATGGTTTTGCGGGTT
>JAZDIG010000042.1:0-3587 GCA_043805105.1 Candidatus Glassiibacteriota bacterium
TATCTCATCACCAGTATTCCAGAAAGGGTCTACTGGTATTGATTCAAAGTCCTTTATCGTTGTTGTATCAACAGCTTGCATAATCTTCCCTCAATACTCCTAAAAACTTCAGGGTTATGCAGCTTTGCTTTGATGGAGTCCTATCAATTTAACACTTTTTCGAATGTAAAAAAGCATTCTGAACATTACTTCGTACCATATAAAAAAGATCACCCGACGAAAATCGGTCTTCTGGTAAGATAAGCCGGCACGTTGATCCGCCGATAAGGCTTGCCGCTGGTGGCCGCCTCGAGCTCGGCTTCCAGTTCGGCGAGCTTAAGCGGGCGCTGCCTGCCGTCGCGGGTCCGGACACTCAGGGTGTCGTCCGCCACTTCTTTTTCGCCTACCACCGCCACGTAGGGCACCCACTCCCTTTCGGCCTCGCGGATCTTGCGGCCCACGGTCAGGTCGCGGTCGTCCAGGTCCACCCGGAACGGCAGGGCCGCCATCACCTTTTCGCAAGCCTCGACAAAATTCTCGCTCACCGGCAACAGCCTTACCTGGACCGGGGCCAGCCAGAGCGGGAACTGGGCTTTTTGGCCCTTGCGCATCCGGATCGCCTGGTTTTCCAGCATGGCGTACATCACCCGGTCGATCGAGCCGCTGATCGAGGTGTGCAATAGGAGCGGATGCTGAGGTTGCCCGTGTTCGTCGATATAGGTGATGTCGAACCGCTCGCAGTTTTCCACGTCAATCTGGATGGTGGACAGGCAACTCGCCTTGTCCTGGGCATCGATAAAGTTGAACTCGAGTTTGGTGACGAAGTAGAAGAAACGCTCGTTCCACAGCTCGACCAGCGACGGCTGGGCCACCAGCTCGCCCAGCTTTTCGGCGAATTCGAGGTTATCTGCCCGGAAGTCCTTGACGAAACGCACCGCCACTTCGTAATCCAGCTCGAAAGCCTCCATGCAGGACCGGCACATGTCGATCTGGCTGGCAAACTCGCTCTTGGCCTGTTTCATGTCGCGGGCCAGGGTGTGCATGTCCGGCATGGTGAAAGTGCGCAGACGTTTCAGCCCGGCCAGCTCCCCGGTCTGTTCCCGGCGGAAGCTGTAATGGGTCAGTTCGTACAGACGGCAGGGCAGGTGGCGGTAGCTGATCTGCATGTCGTGCTGGATCATGTACTGGCCGAAACAGGCGGCGAAACGCAGGAAGTACTCCTTGTCTTCCGATATAAGGACGTACTGGCGGGCCGGGAAGCGCTGCAGGTAGCGGCTCAGCTTGGGATGCTGGTAGTCGTACATGATCGGCGTTTCGACACGCATGCCGCCGTAAGAGGCGATCAGCTCGCTGACATACTCCTCGCAGAGCTGCTTGACCAGGTGGCCCTTGGGATACCAGCGGAAGTTTCCGGGGTCCGAGCCGGGTTCGTAGTCCACCAGCTCGAGCCGCCTCATCAGTTCGATGTGCGGCGGCGGTTCGGTCACCGAACGGTCCTTGTTCGTTTCGTAGCTGTAGAGTTTCTTCAGGTTCTGCCTCTTTTTGAAGTCGAATCCATCCGCCGGCGTCAGCTCCTTGCCCGGCTCAGAGACAAACCACTGGCTCGTGAGCTTGCTTTCGGCGGTCAGGGCTTGGGTCCCGGCGCCGTCCCCGGCCTTTTCCTTCTTCGCCTTGTCAGGCACGATGGTCTGGGCCAGTTCGCTGAGCGGGTGGCCCTTGCAGCTTATCCTGAAGCCCTTGTAATAGCCGAACGGCGAGCGCTTGATGGCAAGGTCCTTCTCCTGGCTCAAAAGCTCGAAAATCCGGTCCAGGACCCGGGTCGCCACTCTGGGGCTCGACAGATTGCTGGACAGATGGGCGTAGGGGTATACCATGATCGTGCCGGTCTTGATCCGGCGCGCATGGTCGGAAGCCACCTTGGCCACCTGGCCCGCTACGCTGTCCACGCCCTTTTCGTCTCCCTTTTCCGAACAGCAGAAAACCACCAGCGAGTCGCCGGTGGAGCCGGAGCGCAGCTCATCTTCCAGTTCGTGGCCCTTGCCCACGGCGCTGGTTTTCTCGGTCACGAAGTACTTGAACTCATCTGTATGTATCATCAGGATTCGCATTTAGCCGCCAAGCCTCGATATGTTAAGTTTGTCGGATTACTCGAGTGGTAATCGAATATGGCATAAAGTTCTAAGATAAAAGAATTTAAAGGATAAATCAACAACAGCCTGTCGCAATTGAAGTGCAATTACCGGAACCGGCGGCAGTGGGGATATCGCTTAGAATAAATGGCCGGAAGGGCGTTCGGACGAAAAGGAGCCTTTGCAATTTCAGTTCAATTCTAATTCCCCTGGACCCCGCCGGCGCAATTGAGTTGCCGGCTTGACTGCGCAGGGGTATATTCAGTTCCGGCAATTCGCCGAATATCGGGCTAATCGTGTTTTCCCGACCCGCTTAGCCAAGCTCCCTGAGTGTAAACAGCGCAGCGGGTAAAAATGGACTACCATGCTTTGATTCATCGTCTGCGGGCGATGGGACCGCTCGAGATCGCCCGCCGGGTGTCCTTGCGGGTGTCTGACCGGTGGCGCTGGAAGATCACCGCCGCCGAGGCGAGGCTGGTGGCCCGGCGCGGCCACCTGCGCCGGCTGGTCAGCCGGCCCCTATTCGCCGAGGAAAGCCTCGCCGGCCAGGCGAACCAGGACTGCTGCCGGGAACTGATCGAAACCGCGCGGGAGATTGCCGCCGGGAGAATTCCCCTGTTCGGCAAGCTGATGGACTGCGGGCCGGCAGTGGACTGGTTCGAGGACCCTTGCGGTTCGGGAAACGCCGCCGGGAAGAAGAGGCTGCCGGCCTGGAGCGAGCGCTACGGACAGGTGGGGTTCGACGTGCGCAGTATCTGGGAGCTGAACCGCCTGCAGTTCGTGACCGTGTTGGCCCGGGCCTGGCAACTGACCGGCGATGAGGTTTTCTCCCGGGCGGCGGTCGATTACCTGCTTTCCTGGCAGAAAGCCAACCCCTACGGCCGGACGATCAACTGGACCAACGCCTTGGAGGTCGCCCTCCGCTCTCTCTCCATCGTCACCGCGCTCAACTGCCTGCGTAAGGCCAGGCCCTGCCGGAACCGCCGGTTCCGCGAGGCGATGGCGAGGCTCCTGTTCCTGCACGCGGAGTACGTGGAGGGCCATCTGAGCAGTCCGTCGAGCGGATTCAACCACCTGGCCGGGGAAACCGCGGCCCTGGCGGTCCTGGGCAGCGCCATGCCGACCATGCCGCAAGCCAGGAAGTGGTTCGCTGTCGGAAGCGGCAGATTCAACCGCCTGATCGGTGAGCTGATCCTGGAGGACGGCGGCGGCCTGGAAGGCTCGCTGCACTACCTGGCCCTGGTCTGCCGGCTGGCGGTGTTTTCCGATCTGGTCTGCGGCCGTCTGGGCCGGAAGTTTCTGGGCGGGCCGGCGCGGGAAAGGCTCCGTTCGGCCTATGAATTCCTCGCTGAGGCCACCGATGGCGGCGGCTCGATCAGCGAGCTGGGAGACAGTGACGATTCCTGGCTGCCCGGCCCGGCTCCCCCGGACTCCCGCCGGCGCTACGGCGCCGGCCTCAACCTGCTCTGGCTGGCGCAG
>JAZDIG010000043.1:0-2623 GCA_043805105.1 Candidatus Glassiibacteriota bacterium
CTGGTACTCGTAGATCGCCTGCAGGGTACCCTGGCTCACCTCCGCCTGGTAGGGAGTGTAGCAGGTGTAGAATTCGGAGCGGCTGATAAGCTGGTCCAGCGCAGCCGGGATGTAGTGGTCGTAGGCCCCGCCCCCCAGGAAACTGACAGTGGTGGCCGGGTCGTAGTTCGCCGAGGCGACCCGGCCCGCCAGCTCGGCGGCCTCCATTTCGCTCAGGGGCGGCGGCAGATCGATTCTACTCTCCCGCTGTACGTCAGGGGGAATGGACCGGAAAAGATCGTCGACCGAGCCGATGCCGATCACCTCGAGCATCCGCCGGACGTCGTCCTCTGTGTGCGGGGTATATCTCATCCAGGGGGATTCGCGGTTCAGGTAATCATGTCTTTGTAGTCGGCGGCGGAGAGCAGCTCTTCCTCGGGCATTTCGGTCACCTTCACCCGGATCATCCAGCCATCGCCGTAGGGGTCCTGGTTGATCAGATCCGGCTTGTCCTCCAGGGCCTCGTTAATCTCCTCGACCGTTCCGGAAACCGGGCTGAACAGCTCGCTCACCGTTTTCACCGCCTCGATCGTGCCGAAGCTCTCCAGCGCCTCCACTACCTCGCCGACCTCCGGAAGTTCCACGTACACGATATCGCCAAGTTCACTCTGGGCGTAATCCGTGATGCCGATAGTGGCGACTCCATCATCCAGGCTGACCCATTCGTGTTCCTTGGTGTAGTGCAGATCCTTGGGGATTTTCATGAGTAAAATTCCTCTGCTGGGGCTGGGATCGTTGAAGAGTCAATACTTTACCGGCCCGGTGGCCGAAATGCTCTATGCTGCAAACTCTAAGACAAGCATTTCTGTTTGTCAAGTGGGGACGAAAAGAATTCCGGGAGCGAGTCGAGGCCGGAAATTTGCCCCTTTCCTGCACGCCAGGCGAAACCGGCCGAAACCTCGTCCGGGGGGCACGCCGCTGGCATTACCCCGCCTCAGTGCGAAAAACATTTATTGTGCTAAAGATTCGAGTTTATTATTATCCTTGAAATCTGAATCCTGCATCCATCCCATCTTCACCGTCGATGCCGCACAGCCGTTCCAGACGGTTACTCGCTGCTGACCACCAGGAGAGACTTTTCCATGGCCGGACGCAAAGGTGAAGGATCGACCAACCTTACTCTGGAAGAGAAGATCGGGCAGATGATCTGGTGCCCGATCCGAGGAAGTCACAGCTGGTTCGAGGGTTCGGATTTCGCCGGTCCGCGCCGGCTGCTCGAAAAAGGACTGATCGGGGGGGTGGTCCTGCGCGCGGGAGACCTGTACGAGACCGCCACGCTGATCAACCAGCTCCAGCAGAAGTCCACGTTGCCCCTGGCAGTGGCCGCCGATGCCGAAAACGGTCTCGGCCGGCTGCTCAACGAGGGCACCTGCTTCCCGTCCAACATGGCTTTCGGCGCTACCCGGAGCGGAGAGTACAGCTATCTGGCGGGCAAGATAATCGCCCAGGAGGCCGGCACTCTGGGGATCAACATCATTTTCGGCCCGACCTGCAGCCGGAGCGGCTCCGGTCTGCCGGAAGGAATCCCTCCGGTACGCAGCTTCGGCGAACGGCTGCACCTGGTGACCCGCCTGGCGATCGCCTTCGTCAAAGGAGTGCACGACGGCGGCGGACTGGCCGTGCCGCGCCATTTCCCCGGCACGGCGGCAGTCCACAGCGGGGAAATCAGCGGCTCGCGCTGGCTGTACTACATGCGTAAGCTCCTGGTGGACACCGAGCTGTCGATTTACGAGATGCTCTTCCAGGCGCACCTGACGGCCGCGATGATCGACTGGCGGGAGATGCCGGACCTCTTGACCGGCAAAACCATGCTCACCTTCACCAACCGCCATCTGCTCGAGGACTTCCTGCGGGAGGTGATGGGATTCGAGGGAGTGGCGATCAGCCCCGACTTGTCGGTCCCCGGCCGGCCCAGGCTGCTGGAAGATGAAACGCTCATCCAGGCGATTAATGCCGGGATCGACATCCTGGCCGGGGTGCCGGACCCGGAAAGAGTGATGAAACTGGTCCAGGAAGCGGTGGTGCGGGAGAGGATCCCGATCTCGCGGATCGACAGTGCTGCCGACCGGATCCTGTCGTTCAAGCAGCGGCTGAAGAAAAAAAACGGGAACACGATCCGGCCGGAAGATATCGACCGGCGTGTAGCCAGCCAAGCCCATCTGGAGGTGTCCGAGCGGGTGGCCGAGGATTCGATTACGCTGTTGCGCGACAGAAAAAAAATCCTGCCGCTGGATCCGGCCTCCCACCGGACCCTGCTCAACATTTCGGTCATCGCCCGCAGCGGCATCTACATCGACCGGCCCCTGGAGGAAGCCCTGCGCAAAAACTTCGACCGGGTGATCAACCGCCGGATCGACGGCAACGTGCTGGCCTCCACCCTTGAGGAAGTCTGGGGGGATAGCGAGCTGGCCAACGTCATCCTCTGTTCGATGTTCACCAACCTGCCGCCGGAGTTTACGCCCCACGGTTTCACCACTACCCAGATCGAATTCATCCAGCGCCTGATCGGCCGCGACAAACCCCTGATCATGGCCAGTTTCGGCGATCCCCGCACGATCCGCCTTTTCCCTGACGTAGACTGCTA
>JAZDIG010000044.1:0-2400 GCA_043805105.1 Candidatus Glassiibacteriota bacterium
GCCGGAAAACCCGTAGCGGTAGATCACCCCGCCGATCCAGATCGGCGTGTCGGTGGCGGTGTGGGTGGCGTAGACGCTGGTAGCGGGCAGCCACCAGGGCAGGGCGCGGTCGGCCAGGAAGAAGTCGCTTTCGCCGCGGGAGGCCAGCCTGTAGAACAGGATCCCGCAGGCGACCATCAGCGCGATGTAGGCGATGACCCAGAACCAGTCGAGGGTGGTGAAGGTGATCATCGGAGCGGAGCCTTATCGATAAAGTGAATAGCCACTCGTGCTTGCAGTAACGGACAGGGATTATAATTAAGCCAGACCGCGCTACGGTGTCAATAAATAAGAAATGACCTACCGCTGTATCAAACTGTTTTTCCCTCTTGCCAGCTCGGGCCGGCTCACTCTCGCCCCCAGCCGGTACTTTTCGCAGGGCTTCCAGCTCTTGTCATTGAAAGAAGAGTCCCTCCAGCCGGCGGGCTCCGCACTCGCCTCCACTCCCCGCCAGCCGTCCCTGCTCTGGACTGTTGAAACCACTACGCCCGCACTGTCGAAAATTTCTCCGTAGACATTCACCGCCGGCACCCCGCCCTCGTAGTTGTCCACCTCGGCGGCCAGCTCGTTCACTCCCGGCCGCAACCGGCTCGTTACCTCGAAAATTTTCGCCCGCTGCAATTCTACGATCAAGCTCAGCGACCGCCGGGCTACCACTTCGCCCACACTTTCCCCGTTGATCCAGAGCCGGCCGTGTCCGGCGGCCATGAGTTGCATCAGGGCTTTTTCCGCTGGCAGGCTGTCCGGCAAGGTAAAGCCGTAGCGGAAAAACGAGCGGCGTATCGACTTGCTCCGGCCGCGGACGCTGCTTCCGGCCGGGGCAAGCCAGCGGGAACCGAGGTCTGCCGGCTGAGGCAGGTCGCCCACGGTGAGGCTCTGCACTGCCTCGACCCAGGCGTCGATCTGACGGTCCAGCAGGCCGAGGTTATTCTCCAGACCCTCCGGCCGGTTGACACTCAGCCAGAGACGTTGGTAGTCCCGCCGGATTCCGCTCATTTTTCGGTGCAGGTCCAGCGCCCGCGAACGCAGGGCTTTCACCTGTCCGGCGGTGAGGTTGCCGCGGACGGCCGCCTCGTAGCCGGCGTTCCAGAGGTATTTTTCGGCCAGGGCGGCCCCGCAGCCGGCGGCGAATGAAAGCATGTCGAAGTACCAGAGGTTGGCCGTGGCGCTCCGCCGGCCGGATTCGATCAGCTCTCCGGCCCGCTGCATCGATTCGGCGAGCTTTTCACCCACCCGGCCGGGGTCGCCCTTTACCCCCACCGGGCCGGAAGTACTGGTCCCCAGGAGCGGATGGCGC
Organism: Candidatus Glassiibacteriota bacterium; assembly: GCA_043805105.1. Classification (GTDB taxonomy): domain Bacteria; phylum Gemmatimonadota; class Glassbacteria; order GWA2-58-10; family GWA2-58-10; genus JAZDIG01. The sequence continues at coordinate 1,337 of JAZDIG010000044.1, forward strand.
CACCAGTCGTAGAGGGTGGAGCCGCGGCCGAGAGAAGCCAGCAGCCGGTTGGCCTCGACCAGGCCAGCCGGGTCGGCGACGCCGGTGAAGCTTCTCCAGAACGCCCGCTCGATCCCCTCCCGGTCCACCTCGGCCGGATTCCAGCTCACCGCGGCGGCGAAAGCGTAGCCCCAGAGGTTGAATTGGCGCAGGCTGAACGCCCCGTTGTCGCACCAGCTCGACACCAGGCTGCCCAGGGCCCCGCTTTCAATCCCCTCCCGGGTCAGGTACTCGATATTGGTCAGGGCGCCGTCCCAGTCCGGGTAGAGCCGGTTGTAGTTGCGCACCGAGGGGCTTACCACCACGTCGAAACCGGCCCCCCGGAACTTCTTCACACTTGGGTAGCGCCTTGCCGCCTCGTAGTGCCAGTCCACGATCACGATGTCGCGGGGGAGATGAGCCAGGATCGAGGGCTGGCCCAGGAGGATGTCGCCGTACATCAGCATCCGCTTGCCCAGGCCGGCCAGCAGGCCGTGGACCCGGTCGTAGTGGGCGGCGTGGGTGCCGGCCAGGCCGAGCTTGCCCGCCATCTGGCGGCTCGCGCCCCGGCCCACGTCCCAGCTCTCATCGCAGCCGGCGTGGAAAAAAGGATCGTCGAATGCAGCCGCCGCCTGGGCCAGGGCGTCTTTCAGGAAGACGTAGGTCTGTTCCAGGGCCGGACTCAGGCACTGAGCTCCCGGGAATTCCGCCATCCCGGAAAAAGCCGGCTCGAGCAGAGCGTTTTCATAGTGGCCGAGAGTCTGGAAGATCGGGACCACCCGCACGTGAAAGCCGGCAGCGTATCCGGCAAGTTCCCGCGCCTCGGCGGGAGTGAGCGCGCCCCGGCCGTCGCCGAACTCCGGGCGGCCGTCGAGCGCGAACATGTCCTCCAGGTACGGCATGTAGAGGTTCAGCTTGTAGCGGGCCAGCAGGCGGACCAGCGCCTTGAGGTCGTCCAGGGTACTGATCTGGCCCCGGCTGAGGTCGTCGCTCACTCCCCGCAGGCCGAGCGCGGGCCGGTCCTTCACGCTCAGGCCCGGCACGTA
>JAZDIG010000045.1:0-15427 GCA_043805105.1 Candidatus Glassiibacteriota bacterium
GCCGGCCTCGAGGTATTTCCGGTCGCCGGTGACCAGCCAGAGAAAACCGCACTTTTCGGCCAGGCGGCCGGCGGTCCGTACCGGCAGGCTGTCCGGACCGGCGGCGAGGTAGCCGTCCACCTGGGCGCGCAGGGAATCGAACGGCCCGGCGCTAGTCCCCTGGCAGCGCTGGCGCACGGAATCGAGGACGGCGCCGGTGAGGATCAGCCGGGGGTGGCCCGGCAGCCGGTTCGCCTGCCCGCCCGAGCGGTCCCGGCCACAGGCTCCGGGCAGACAGGACAAGGTCAGCGCAACGAACAAGAATAGCAGTGGACTCCGGGATGCAGTCATTTGCCGCCTGCTTTCTGAAGGGAGAGCTGGAATTGAAGCAACAACACGGATCGAACAAAGAGATATTAAGCACTCTGCGGCCTAATTTCCACAATCAGATTGACATTACCAAGGTATTATATTGGCCCCATGAATGGGTCAGACAATGGAGTGTTGTTCATAGAATGGCAGGATTTGAATAAATAAGGGGGCGCAGCGTGTCCCACGCGTCGCGCCCCCTTATTGTGCTTCTAATGGCGGCAATAAATCAAGGCAGGAAATTCTCCATGGCCCAGATTCCAGAATAAGTGGAGGGGGTGACGGAGGTGAAGGCAATCCGCCGCCCATCCGGATGAGCACTCGGACTCCAAGTAAACATATCCAAGCCTAATCTCTGGGGTTCTCCACCCGCTACTGAAATTCGACACAAGTCCCATTTAAAAGGTTTCCCATTCTCTTCTCTATCTGGCGGACTTGTGAAGAGAATATATCTTCCATCCGCAGTCCAGGTTGGATTTACTAAATAACCTTTACACAGTTCCCGGGGTTCTCCTCCAGTAACCGGTATGATTTTCAGAGACCTTGTATTCTTTATGCTAATGAAGCATAACCACTGACCATCCGGTGAGCGGGATAGCTCCCAAATTTTTTCACCTGAGGGCGCGCGATAGATTTCTTTTTCTATCCCACTCTCGAGGTCCCGAACCACTATTTGACAGTAATCATTTGTCCTATCCTTGCGCACCATGAAAATAGTTTTCCCGTCACGAGAGCACTTGGGCCTCGGCGGAATTTCTTGCTCAAGTATCACAACTTGGGTAACCTCGCCGGTTTGAGTATCGATCCGGTAGATTCCCCTGTTGTCGTAAGGTGCGTCCCACTTAACTACAAAAATGAAGCGACTGTCAGGAGACCAGCAGGGCATACCGAACCTTTTGAGTCCCTCAGGGAGGATTTCGCGATCCTTGCCGGTTTCCAGAGAGCGAACACAGAGAACATTTCCGAAATGAAGACCGACATAGTCAAGACACGCCAGGCCCCGCTTGGACACGTATGCCAGGTATTTCCCGTCAGGCGAATATTCGCTGAACGTATTGAATCCCTCGTAACGTTCGATTGCTTTCTTCGCCGGCGCCAGGATTTTGCCTGTCTGCGGATCGAGCTCCGTGGTATAAATATCAAAATGACCTTCAGTATAACCATAGTAGAAAGAACCTTTTCGAGTGAACCCCATTGGTACAACTGGTCCGATATTCGTTTTAACCAGCTCCGGGGCGCCCTGAGGTTTTTCGTCAGTGATCTTAACCAGGAAGGCGTCCACGGTTCCACTCCGGTCGCTGGCAAAGAGAATCCGCTTTCCATCCGGCGCCCAGCCGAGAACAAAGTCATGGGCCGGGTGCTCGACCAGCGGAATTTCACTGCTCCCATCCACCGCCAGCAGAAAGATGTCGTGATTTGATAAGGCTTCTGAATAGGCTTCTTTGGGCGGCGAGTCATAGACAATATAGCGCCCATCCGGTGATAAGCTAACGTGCGGATCAATTAGGGTCTTAACTAGTGTTTTGAGAACACCGATAGACCCATCGGCACAGGAAACCGTCACAATCTGGCGCGTGCTATCTTTACTGGTGAAGAACGCCAGAATTTGCCTGCCGTCCGGGAACCAGGCAATAGGTTCGATATATTCTACTTCCTCCGCGCTATAGAGAATGCGCGGCTTCGAGCCATCCAGCGCGATAACTCGCAGATCCCACGTACCCTGCTCTTTGTACCAGTTATAAACAACCTGCTTGCTGTCAGGCGACCATCTGGAATACTGGCTAAACTCCGAGGACTTTTCCCAGGGGCCCTTGTCCGTAAGACGGTGTTTCTTCCCAGAGTCTTGTTCATAAACAGCCAGGTCACCGGTAACCCAGTCCGTGTAAGAGAAATACCGGCCGTCGGGTGAAACAGTGCCATCCCCTTCATGATACACCGTAGTATCAATCTGTACCTTTCTGACTATCATGCCTTGTGGCCTGGCGAGGCTTATCGCTTGCTCGAGTGCGTCAAGCCGGGTGCGGGCCTCGGCCGCTACCGCCGGCTGGTCGGCGTATTTCCGGATTACACTCTGATAAGCTTCCCGGGCTTTCTCTTTTCCCTGCTTTTCATAGCACAGTCCGATATAGAGCTGAGACTTGGCCGCATACTCCCTCTCTTCCTGATGTTTCTCGATGATCTCATTAAATAGTACAATCGCTCCCTCCAGGTCCCCTTTTGTTTCCATGGTGTATCTGGCCTTTTCAAAAATAACGCTTGTTTCTGAAGGGGCCGGATATGCGGATGCAGTCAAAAAGAGGGCGACCAAGGGAACCAGAATTAAAACCTTTGGGAACTTCATGATGCTACCTCCTGTTAGTGTGAAAGTTTACTCTACACTAACAATGTAGCAGATTGGGCTGTCTGAGTTGTCAAAGGTAAGTAAATAAATGTAAAAGGATTGTAAAAAGCGGCCCTTACCCCATAAACCGATATCCGGTGCCGTAAACAGAGAGGATATACCTGGGGTGGGCGGGGTCCTCCTCGATTTTCTTTCTCAATTTAAGGATATGATTATCAATCGTGCGGGTGGTGGGAAAGCTTTCATAGCCCCAGATTTTATCAAGCAGATCGTTTCGCGATACCACCTCGCCCCGGTGGGCAATCAGGTATTTCAGGATTTCCATTTCCAGAGAGGTAAGATCCAGCTCTTTGCCCTTGCACCTGACCTTAAAATGGGCAAAATCAATCTCCACATTGCCGAAGGAGTAAATTTTGGGAATATCCCTTGGCTCCCGCTCGGCGCGCCTGAGGTGCGCTTTTATCCGGGCCAGGAGCTCTCGTACGCTGAAAGGCTTGGTCACGTAATCATCAGCGCCAATCTCAAGCCCCACTACCCTGTCTATCTCTTTGCCCTTGGCGGTGAGCATGATAATCGGTATGCCCACGCCCTTTTGTCTCAGTTGCCGGCAAACCTCCAGGCCATCCATCTCCGGCAGCATGATATCCAGAATAATCAGATCGGGGCTCTCTTCCAGGGCCTTGTGCAAGCCCACGGTTCCATCAAAGGCCCAGTCCAGCTCATAACCCTCGTCGGCCAGGTTGAGTTTCAATCCCTCAACCAGGTCTTTTTCATCTTCTATAATTAATATCTTGTTTTTCATTCCGTGTTTTCCGATTCAGGGTTTGATAGGGGGAGAATCACAGAAAAGACGCTCCCCTTTTCCGGTTCACTTTCAACTTGTATCCGCCCGCCATGAGCCTCGGTGATATATTTGACCAGAGTCAGGCCTAACCCGCTTCCTCCAGTTTCCGCGGTGATCCTGTTTTTCACCCGATAAAATCTTTGAAAGATTTTTGAGACTTCCCCGGGTAAAACTCCGATGCCCTTGTCCGCCACTTGAAGCACAGCATTTGCCTTATCTCGAAATAATTTCACGGTTACTTGCTTATCCTTTGGGGAAAATTTCATCGCGTTGCTCAACAGGTTGATCAGCGCGCTGGCTATAGCCTCGCCATCAAAATTTATCTGCGGCAAGCCGGAGTCGATTTCTGTTTGAATCTCAAAGCCTTTTTTCTCCAGGTGATAACGGTACGATTCCAGGGTATCTCGAACGACTTGTGACAAGTCACCTTTCTTAAAATTGAATTCTTTCCTGCCCATCTCGATACTGGAAAAATCAAGAACATTGTTTATCAGGTGTGACAGGCGCTCGCTTTCCTTGGTAATTATCTCATAACTCTTTTTTTTCTCTTCAAGTGGGAGATTTTTTTTACGCTGCAGTGTCTCCCCGTAAAGGCGGATGAGAGTCAGCGGAGTCTTCAGCTCATGGGAGATATTATGCACGAATTCGCTTTGCAGGCGGGTGGTTTCCGATTCGCGGGAGATATCACGGGCTATCAGAAAAGCGCCCAGAAGCATTAAAGCCGCCATAGTAGTGAGTAGAACCCCATAGAAGAAAAGCTCCCTGTGAGCTGTCCGCTCAAGGGCATTTATTTCACGGTGGGAAACGATAAGCCTCCAGGGCAGAGGAAACTGGCGAAAAGATAGCGACAGAGAAGTCTTTGAAATTGATTCCTCTTTTCCAGTTAAAATATTCCGGCCTGTCTGATCGACCATTTGAAAAAACAGATCGGTATCCTTGGTGATATCTTCCAGGGTTTCTGGCAACAGTTCTTTTTTCAAAGAATTGAGATCCCAGCAATAGCCGCCATAAAAAGTTTGCTTTGGCTGAAACTCGGCAAGGGTGGTATAAGAAATCAGGCGGAAATCATTTTCCACAGGAATAAGCAAGCGCCCCGGCTCAAAATTACCTGACACTCCGGAGAGGAATAGCTTTTCCCGTAACTTCGGAATGACTCTTCTCTCTATCAGATCTGTAAAATTCAGGGCTTGTCTGTATGGAGATGGCTGGTCTCGTAACCCGTGAAAAGATTTTTGAATTTCAGGGGAAAGCCTTGCATTAACTGTGCTATCTAAAATTGATTCAATTTCAGTGATATAAAAATCATAAGCAGCGGGCGTAAGAAGCCAGACCCCGTCCCGCATTTGTTTGTAGAGATCAAACACGACTTTGCGGTTCGCTTCTTTAGATCGATGCATGTCAATTTCATATAATTGCAAAATGGCAATGATGCCAAAGGGATGGCCTGCCCTGTTCTGACAGGTTCCATAGTTGCGGCCAAGATCGGAATACACTCTGTATGCTTCATCATATTTCCCGGATGACAGAAGGCATCGTCCCAGGCCCTCCAGAGCTATTGCCTGGAGCGGCTTCGAGGGAGCAGAGGAGATACACTTTTTATATAATTGAGCGGCTTGGGGATAGTTTTTTTGCGAGAATTCATCATATTCAGCTTTCTGAAAAAGTCGTCCGAATTGGCTGTTTAAACCATCCTTTGCCCATTGAAGCACTGAAGCATCTTCACGGCCAACTTCAGGGAAAATTACCTGAAAATCAGCATCGAGCAAAAAAAGTTCTCCAGCTATATCTTTTACAAGTAGAGAAGAACTGAGGAGGGTTTGTTGAGCCTTATGCGGAAGTTTTAAATAAAGGAAATTTTCTCTGCTCGGGCTTTTTTCTCATGATCAAAAAGCGCTCCTTCAATGGAATTAAGAGCAGCCTCGCCGGATAACCAAAGGTTCGATTCAAGTATTTTTTTTACCGCTTCGCGTCTCTTGGAAAAAGTGCTTAAGCTTAAATATCCAGCAATTAATGAGGGCAGGAAAATGGCTAAAAGGAAAATTAAGATGATCTTCCTGGGAGCCAACACTCTGTGAGAAAATATTTTCATTTTCAATCTTGAAATACAATTTATGCTTTTTCCCTTATTATGATCTCCTGATTAAATATAATTGATCCAATTCTGAAAATGTCAAAGGAATGTAAAATATTGTCATCAAATGTTGGCTGTGCCTTGATGAAGGAAGGCCGCTGAAAAAGATTATTTGACCGAATGAACAGATACGACTAAGATAGAAGGGTTTCGTCGGTTTCCGACCGTCCAGCGCCTGCGCCGGAGAACACATCTATTCTGAGTGGGGGTCCGTATGTACAGCAGATCGGCAATGCTCACCCTTCTGGCGGTATTCACCATCTGTTTCAGCCTTCCGGCTTACCAGCTTAACGACCACCCACGCATCTTCGTCAACAAGGAATCCATGCCCGGGGTGGCAGCCAGGAGTAAAGCCGAACTGAGCCAGGAGTACGAAAAGATCAAGGCGGTGGCAGACAAGGCTGTGGCCGAGGGCGTCGCGCGGCCCGAGGGCCGCTTCCGGCCGCCGGTTGAACTGGTCTGCGCCGGGATCTGTTACCTGGTCGAACGTCAACTGGGAAACGAGGCCGGTATATACGCGGACGTGATCCGGAAGTACTGGGGCGACGGCAGCGTGCTGAACCTGGACGGCGACGGCTATTTCGGCTTCCACGGCATGCTTTACGACTGGATTTACGATGCGCTTACGCCGGCGGAGCGGGTAAAGTTCGGCGACCAGCTCGGCGATTGGCTTTTCTGGTACACCGACACTCCTGAAATTACCCTGAAGAACGGCCACTGGTGGTACAACCAGACCTGGGGACCGGCACACCTCAACACTCCCAATACCCGCGATGGCATCACGCCCAAGCTTTTCGTCGCCCTGGGGCTGGCCGGAGCCGGCACGAAGCACGAGGAGGCCTCCCGCCGCTATCTCGACAGTTGGGCCAAACGCGTGCCGGCTGAATGCATCCCGGCGTTCGATGAATCGGGGGGAGTGTGGACCGAAAGCATGGGTCACGGCGGCTACGGCCCGGTGGTCGTGATACCCTGGGCCTTCGAGGCCTGGCGCACCGCCACCGGCGAGGACCTCTTCCAGAAGTGCGCCCCCACCAGCTACCTGCCCGAAATGACCCGCTGGGCAGTGTACCTCACCGTGCCGTTCGCCGACCACACGGCCTGGATCGACGACAACCAAGCCTCCGACCTCGGCACATTCGCCCGCATCGCCCCGATCCTGGCGGCGCGCTACCGTGACCCGGTAGCCAACTGGATCAGCGACAGGAGCGCCGGCTTCGGCAGGAGCGAGGTCCCCTGGAACCGGTTCCTGTCCTACGACCCCTCGGTGAAGCCCTCGCCGCCCTCGGCGGAAAACTACCCGCTGGCTTACCACTTCAAACAGTCAGGACACATTTACCTAAGAGGCGCCTGGGACGACCCGAACGCCACCTGGGCCTTTTTCGGCGCGGGACCCAAGTTCGCCGGACATTCACGAGACGACGAGGGCCAGTTTCTGATCGCCCGCAAGGGCTGGCTGGCCCTGCGCTCCGGCGGACCGGGCCACAACGACTGGGACTACTACGCCGGCGGTTCGCTGGCTTTCAACATCCTCACCATCTACGATCCCGCCGAACAGTTCCGTCGCCTAAAGCCCGGTGATCCCGAGGGGGTGAGGAACGAAAACGACGGTGGCATGATCCGCTACGTCTACACTTCGCACACGCGCAACGACCGCGCCGAAATCGTCGCCTACCGCACCAATGATAATTTCACCTATGCCGGGGCCGACCTCACGATCGGTTACCAGCCGGAAAAGGCGCGCGAAGTGACCCGGCAATTCTTCTACCTGCGCAAGCCCGCCGAATTTTTCATCATTTTCGACCGAGTGGAAGCCACCAAGGCCGAATTTCCCAAGCACTGGTTCCTGCACGTACCCGGCGAACCGGCAGTCAAGGGCAAAGAGAAGGTTATCGTGCCGGAGCACGTGGTTTCCTACACCGGCAATCTGTCCGCGGCCTGGGCCAGCGACCCGGCTGGGGAGCAGGGCGTACTGAGTTCCGGCAGCGCGCAGGTGTACCTCACGCCCCTGTTGCCCAAGGGCGCGACCCTGGTCAAGCGCGGCGGCGAAAGTTACCAGTTCTGGGGGCACCCCGATGAACCGACTGCTCAGTACAACCACGTCAGCCGCCTCAGCAACCGGCCGCCGGTCGTGCCCTGGCGGCTCGAGCTGGGTGCGCCCCAGGGAAGCCTGCGCAATTACTTCCTGAACGTGATCGAAGTCAGGGACGATGACGGCCCGCCGTCGAGCGTGGCGCTGGTGGAAAAAGACGGGTACGAGGGAGTGCGGATTACCGTGAACGGCCAGGAAATCGAAATAAGCTTCGCCGCCGAGGGCAAACTGACCGCCCGGGTCAAATCCGCCGGGGGAGCGGTCGAAACAGTCGAGGCCTGGAAGTGAAATCCACCCGGAACCGAATATGGCTGTCCATCGGAACTTAAACGAACAGGAGTTTTCCCTCGCCGCAGTCCCAATGACCGGCGCCGACTGCGTCCGCCTGCTGGGCGAATACCGCTGCGGGGACACGGGGCACGAATATTCGGCCCGGCTGATGCAGTTCAAGGACCTGAAAGGGACTTGCGGCCGGGCCGGGGACGGCCGGCGGCTCTACGCGGACTTCTTCGCCGCGCTGACTGCCGATCTACTCCTGGCCGACCCGGAACTGGCGGATTATACGGACCTGGCTGCGGTCCCGCCCAAGATCGGCCAGGACCCGCGGGACTACCATCTGTTCGACCTGGTGCGTGAAGTCGAACGGATTCTGCTGGACCGGGACCGGCGGAAGCGACTGTGTATTCTCCCGCAGGCGCTCGGCTTCGTGGAGGATGTGCCGCCGCTGAAAAGCGTGGAGCTCACCAGAAGGCACGCTGTGGTGTCCGGCAGGATCTCCTGCAGCGAGGACTTTACCGGCCGTGGGGTGGTACTGATCGATGACATCGTGGCCAGCGGGGCCACCGCCGGTGAATGCGTGCGCGCCCTGAAAGAGGCCGGGGCGTCGAAAGTGGCGCTGCTGGCCCTGGCTAAAAGAATCGGCTGAATAACTTTTCTGAATTTTTTAATTTAACTGAAAGGGAACGCCCATGAATGGCAAGATGCTGACCGTGGCACTGGTTTTCTGTCTGTTTTCGGGCCTGGGCCTGCGGGCCGAACAGAGCGCCCTCTGGACCGAGGGAATCAGCCTTATCCCGTACCCGCAGCAGGTTGCTCTGGGCGGGGAAGACTTCGTTTTCGACTCTCCGGTGGCGATAGTGGTCACCGGCGACTCCGAAGCCGACCGTTTCGCCGCCGAGGATCTGGCCGGCGGGCTGAAAGAGCGTTATGGAATCGAGGCCCGGGTGGGTGCGGCCGGCTCCGGCCGGGCGATCGAACTGGTGCGGGCCGCGCTGCCGGCCAAGCTCGGCGATCAGGGCTACGAACTGACCGTGGAGCCGAACCGGATCACGGTGCGGGCCAAAGGGGAGGCGGGCCTGTTCTACGGCACCCGCACCCTGTTGCAGATCGTGCAGCCGGGCCGGAGCGCCCCCATGGTCCGGGGCATGAAAATATCCGACTGGCCGGACATCTCATACCGGGCGGCGCATTACGACACCAAGCACCATCAGGACAAGGCCGATTACGTGCGCGCTTTCATCCGCGACCTGGCCGAATACAAGACAAATATCCTGCTCTGGGAATGGGAGGACAAGTTCGCCTACCGGAGCCACCCCGAAATCGGCGCGCCGGGGGCCTTTACCATGCAGGAGATGCAGGAGTTCACGCGTTATGCCCGGCGCTACCACATCCAGCTGGTGCCCCTGGTGCAGGGCCTGGGCCATGTGAGCTTCATCCTCAAGTGGCCGCAGCACGCGGCCTTGCGGGAGATACTGGCTTCCAACTGGGAGTTTTGCCCGCTCAAACAAGGCTCCTATGACCTCTTGTTCGACCTCTGGGACGAAGCGGTCGAGGCGACGCCGGGGAGCGAGTTCATCCACGTCGGCACGGATGAGACCTACGAGCTGGGCCAGGGCGTGGACTGCGGCTGCAAGGCCAAGGCGGCGGAAATCGGCCGCTACGGGCTGATGCAGATTTTCCTCAAGAAGAGTTTCGACCACCTGAGCGCCAAGGGCCGGCGCGTGATGTCCTGGGGCGGGGAATACCGTCCGAATGAAAAGATTAAGCCGCCCAAGGGACTGATAGTCTCCGAATTCACCGATAACCTCGACGTCGCCCGCGCCTCCCGCGACGCCGGCTACCCGGCCTGGGTCTACGACCCCAATCCCGGGATCGAACACCTCTTCCTCCCCTATTTCTACCGTTTCCGGGAAAGGGGCGGGAAGGTTTCCGGCGCCCTCGAAAACTCCTACAAGCCGGTGAGCGTGTCGGCCCTGTCCGGCCTTTACGAGGGCATGGTCAATACTTCCTGGGACGACAGCGGCCTGCACAACCAGGTCTGGATGATGAGCTGGGTCAATTCCGCCGAATGGTCCTGGAGTGGCGGCGCTCCCACCCTGGATGAGTTCATCGACAAGTTCTTCGTCAACTATTACGGCCCCCGGGCGCAAAACGTGCGCGAGCTATTCGAGTTGTTCAACGACGGGACGTATTACTACATGGACACCTTCGAACGCAAGGTCTGGCACTGGGGCGACGTGGGCAAGACCCATCTGCCCGACCTGCCGCGCGGCGATGCCATCGAATACGACCCGTACTGGAACCGCCGCTACGCCGACATGATTTCCCGCTCGCGGGAGCAGGTCCCGCAGATTGAGCGGGCCCTGGTTATCTGCCAGACCAACCTGGCGCTGGACGTGCGCCACCGTTACGACTTCGAGGTTTTCAGCACTATCGCCGAGCTGATAAAGCACACGGCCAATACTTACTTGGCCCTCTTTCAGCTCGAAAACGCGATCACCCGCGCTCACCGGGCCCGTTTCACGAGCCACGAAGAAGCTTACGCCGGGATGCAGGATGCGGTGGGGATCGTCGAGGCCAGCCTGGCGGAGCGCAAGGCGGTGTTCGACAATCTGGTCCAGGTCTGGGAAAAGACCCGTCTGCCCAAAGGCTATTCCACGCCGGACAAGAAATTCTTCCACGAGCAGGACCGGGCCCGTCACTTCGCTTTCCGGCGGCCGGACATGACTTATCTGATTTACGACGAACAGAAGCTGGGCCTGGAAGACTACCTGGCCAAGCTCAGGGAGTACATGCAGTGGTATAGCCAGACTTACATGCAGAAATAGAGGGACAGTTATGCAGGAAACCGCTTTGCTTAAAAGTCTTCACGATTTCGACATGTGGGCCAACCGCCGGACCCTGGATTCGCTGGCCCAGGTAGCCGACCGGGAGCCCAAAGCGGTGACGCTCATGGCCCATGCCTACACCTCCTGGCAGTTCTGGCTGGACCGGATGGCCGGCGTGGAGAGCGAGGTGGACTGGTTCCCGGAAATCAGTCTGGAGGAATGCCGGAAATTTGCCGACCGGATCGAAGAGCGCAGCCGCGAATTCGCCGCCGGGCTCCAGGAGAAAGATCTGGAAAGAGAGGTCACGGTCTGCCGGCGGGACGGCAGCCGGGTAACCCTGAAGATCAGGGATATCCTGCTGCAGCTCGTTACCCACTGCACCCATCACCGGGGCCAGATTAACCTGCTGGTGCGGGGAGCCGGCGAAGAGCCGGTCCAGGCCCTTTACATCCAGTATACGCTCGCCGGGCGCTGATACCGGGCCCGGCGGGTCGTTACCGCTGACAAAATCTTCCGATAGTGTGGCACCAGTTTAAGAGCAGATATAGAGCGAAAACAATTGAAAAATTTATCAAATCCCCCTCGGTCCCCTTCTGCGAAGGGGGAGGTGGCCGTCCCGTGCTTTGGAAGGAGTGTTCGGTAATGGACCAAAGGTACGAGTTTGTGAAGTTAGCCTCACAAGAAGGCTCCAATATATCAGAATAGGGGTATTTACTTGACTCCACCACCCCCAACAGGTGGTGGTTTGATCAAAGCCGAAAAAGGGGTTGGTTCAACCTGAACGGCCTGTTGGGCCAAGCGGTAGAACAGTTTGCCCCGGAATGCCGACTTGCGACGGTTGAACCGGAACGTGAATTCATCGAGGTAGTAATCCAGATGATCGTGCCCAACAGCACCTTGATGCGTACCCAACATCCAACGCTTCAGAAGCGAGACTGCCCGATGCACCCGCGGCAGCAGATGCTCGCCTTCGGTTTGATGGCGCTGTATCTGCCGGTCGTGGATGTAGCCGTCCAGACCCAGGTAAGATTTCCAACCATCGGTTCGGACCGTGCTGCCCGGCTCGACCGCTTGGCCGATGAAGCCGTGCAGGCTGGCTTTGGTCAGGTCGGGGATGCGGCGGAGACGAATTCGCCCAATCCCCTGGCCGTCTTCCTCGGCTGCCACGATGATCAAAGCTTTTTCCTCGGTCTGCCGGCCGATGACGCCAGGTTCTTTGCCTCCCCAGTAGGTTTCGTCCATCTCGACAGTACCCCGCAGCCGATCACGGCCCGGACGAACCATCGCCCGACGCAGCTTGTGCAGCATCGCCCATGCCGTCTTGTAGCTGCCCAGACCCAATACACGCTGCAACTCCAAAGCACTGACACCGTTCTTCTGGCTGGTAACGTACCACATGGCCCGGAACCAAGTGGTCAGGGGCAAATGGCTGTCCTGAAAGATAGTCCCGGCGGTGACGGAACACTCATGTCTGCAGTGGCTGCATCGCCACAGGCCCCGGCGAACCGGCAAGCCCCGTTGACCAGCACACCGAGGGCAAACTCAACCGTTTGGCCATCGCAAAGCCAGCAAGTAAGCCCGACCGGCCTCATCAGTGTTGAATCGTTTCTCCACCTCCATCAGCGTATGAGGGTAGTCCTCGCTCATGAACAGACGTTCTACATATTGCGTCAGGTGGAGTCAAGTAAATACCCCTAATAACCAAAACGGACATTCTTGCGGAAAGAGTGCGGTCCCCTTTGGGACGGCTCCTTCCACTAACCGGTACTCAACTTCGGGAAATTCAGGCCATGGACAGATCGCCGAACAGCACGGCCGGTTCTCCGCTGGCCAGGCTGCTGTACCCCCTTTTTTTCCTCTCGGGATTCAGCGGCCTGGTCTACGAAGTGATCTGGATGCGGCGTTTCGCCGTGGTGTTCGGCAATACCACCCATGCGATCACGGTGGTACTGGCCGCGTTCATGGCCGGGCTGGCCGCCGGCAGCTTTCTGTTCGGCCGGATCGCCGATCGGCCGGGGCGCAGGGCGAGCTTGCTGTCCTACTACGGCTGGATGGAAGTAATGATCGGGCTGTACTGCCTGGGTTTCGATACCCTGCTGTCGGCGGAAAAAGCGGTAATTTTCCGGTTTTACACGCAATTCGACCCGGGTCCGGGAGCGAGCCTGGCGTTCAAGTTCGGACTTTCGATGCTGGGGCTGGTTGTCCCTACGCTGCTGATGGGCGGGACGCTGCCGGTCCTGATCAAAGCTCTCAGCCACCGCCTTCCCGAGGTGGGCCGGATTACCGGCAGGCTTTACTTCGTCAACTGTTTCGGCGCGGTATTCGGCACGCTGGCGGTGGCTTTCTGGATGATCCCACATCTCGGGTTGCCCCTCAGCACGGCCGCCGCCGCCGGGATCAACATTCTGGTGGGAATCACGGCCCTGGGGCTGAGAAGCCGCCTGACGGAAGCTTTCCCTGAAGCCGATTCGCGCTCCCAGGAAGTACCGGCCACCCTGGAGGGACCCACCGGAGAAGGTTGGTTGGAGCAGTACATCTATTTTGGCATTTTCATCTGCGGCTTCACTGCCATGGTTTACGAGATCGCCTGGACGCGGGTCCTTTCCCTGGTATTGGGCTCATCCACCTACTCCTTTGCCGTAATGTTGGCCGCTTTCATCACCGGGATTGCCCTGGGCAGCCTGGCCGCAAGCCGCTGGATGGAACGGATCCGCCGGCCCGTGCTGGCCTTCGCCGTCACCCAGGTGGCAGTCGGAGTCGCCGTGGCGCTGAGTATGCCGCTTTACAGCCGCCTGCCCCTGTTTTTCATCCGCTGCCGGGAACTGGTCAATTTCGATTACGAGACGCACGAAGCCTTCAAATACATTGTCTGCCTGCTGGTGACGATCGTGCCCACGCTCGCGATCGGCATGGGCTTTCCCCTGTTGAGCCGGGCCGCCTCCCGGAAAATTGGTAAAGTGGCCGGCCAGGTGGGAGGCGTCTATGCAGTCAACACCCTCGGCAACATCCTCGGCAGCGTGCTCTGCGGGCTGGTGCTGATCCCGGTGCTGGGCATCAAGTACACCATCTGCCTGGCCCTGGTCTTTAACCTCTTATCGGTGGCGGTCATATTCCAGTCCCGGGGTCTGGGCTCCTGGCCGAGGTACGCCGCGCTGGCGACCGTGATCCTGGTGTTGAGCCTGGCGGGAACGGCCGACTGGGACCGCCACCTGCTGACCGCCGGAGTCTTCCGCTACCGACCCGGCGAAAGCGCGTCCATCGAAAACTACGAACGGAATGCCCGCGAACGTGAATTCCTCTTTTATAAGGAAGGGCTTTCCACTACGGTGACGGTCGAGCGCGTGAGCGAGGCGCTCATGCTGCGGGTCAATGGCAAGGTGGACGCCTCCAACCTCCGGGACATGCGCACCCAGTACCTGCTGGCCCACCTGCCGATGCTGCTGCACCCGCTGCCGGAAAAAGTGCTGGTGATCGGCGCGGGCAGCGGCGCCACCTGCGGAGCGGCACTGAGTCATCCGGAACTGAAGCGGCTGGTCTGCGTGGAGATTGCGCCCGAAGTGGTCGAGGGCAGCCGGTTTTTCGCCGAGGTGAACCACCGCTACTGGGAGGACGCTCGTACCGAAATCGCGGTGGACGATGGCCGCAATTACCTGTTCCGCAACCGTGAAAAATGGGACGTGATCGCCAGCGAACCATCGAACCCCTGGATCGCCGGGATAGGAAGCCTTTACACCGAGGAGTTTTACGCCGACTGCCGGGAGCGCCTGGCGCCGGGCGGAATCATCTGCCAGTGGATCCACCTTTACGAAATGCAGGAGAGCGTGCTGAAGACGATCCTGATCACCTTCATGAAGTACTTCCCGGCCACCGTGGCTTTCACTTCGGTGGAGGGTAACGACCTGCTCCTGATCGGCTCGGAGGCTGAACTGCAGCCCGACCTCGACCTGTTCGCACGGCGAATGCGCTCCGGCCAGGTGGCGGCCGACCTGCGCCGAATCGGAATCACCAGCCCCTTTACCCTGTTGACCACTCAGGTTTTAGACCGCACTGAAATGCGCCGCTGGGCCGGAGTGGGACCTACCAATACGGACGATTTCCCGAGCGTGGAATACCAAGCCCCGCGTGGGTTCTTTTATGCCACTCAGGCCGAAATTCCAGCCGGTTACAGGATCGCCGGCAGCAACCTGCTCGGTCGCTACCTCGCCACCCATCAGGTCACGGCGGCCGAGCTGGTCGAGCTGGCGCGCTTCCAGAGCGCCTCCGGGATGACCAACCTGGTATATTCAGCCCTGGCCGATGCTCTGGAGCGCGAACCTGGGCACCGCGAGGCGCTCGAGTTCCTGGCCGAACTATTGATCGATCGGAAAAAGTACCGTGAAGCCGAAGAGGTGATCGCCCGGCTGGCCGCCGCGGGCGCGGACGAAAAGAAACTCCTGGAGCTCGAATACCCGGTGGCTACGGCTCAGGCCGAACGCCGTTCCGCCTCTTTCCTCACGGCCACTGATTTCTCGCGGTCTATCGCCATAAACCAGCGTCTGGCGGAACTCGAGCCCGGCCGCAGCCTCCA
>JAZDIG010000046.1:0-2508 GCA_043805105.1 Candidatus Glassiibacteriota bacterium
GGTCTGGGGCAAGATCACCGGTGAACGGGCCGCCGACTTCGTCTCGCGCGGCGGGGGCGAACTGAAAGAACCGGCCGATGCGGTAAATCGGGCCCGCGCCGAAATCTACGACGACCTGCTGAAACGCGACGGCAGCGAAACGATCTACAAGATACGCCAGGAAATGCGCCGCAACGTGGACGAAAACCTGGGAGTCTACCGCAACGGCGAGGGCCTGAAAACCGGCCTGCAGAAAATCAAGGAGCTCAGGGAGCGTTATCTCCGGATTTCGGTACGAGACAAGGCCCGGGCTTACAACATCGACCTGATGTACACGCTCGAACTGGGCTTCATGCTCGAACTGGCAGAAATCGCCTTCACCGGGGCGCTGGCCCGCGCGGAATCGCGGGGGGGCCACGCCCGGCTGGACTTCACCACCCGCAACGATGAAAACTGGCTCAAACATACCCTGGCTTACCGCACTCAGGACGGCCCCCGGCTCGAATACTGCAAGGTGGACATTTCGAGCTGGAAGCCGGTGGAAAGAAAATATTAGGAGGCTGACCGATGAAGTTCCCGGAAATCCAACCCAAGAGCCGTAAGAATAACCTGGGTGTCCAGGGATGGGCCTGGGGCGGCAGGTACGGTGCCGAACGCTATCTCTATACCCTGCAGCGGATCACCGGCCTGGGCGTACTGCTCTACCTGCCCATGCACATCCTCGTCACCGGCCAAAAGCTCGACCCGCAGAGCTGGGAGGCGGTGATGGCGCGAGTGATGACCTGGCCCTTGCCGATCGGCGAATTCCTCGTCTTCGTGGGCGGGGTGTTCCACGCCCTTAACGGGATCAGGCTGCTGTTGACCCATTTCGGCTTCCTGATGGCGAAGCCCGCCCGGCCGATCTACCCCTTCACCGTCGCGGCCCTCAAGCAGCGCTGGGCGGTATATCTCATGCTGGCGGCCACCACCGTGTTGGTGAGCTACGGCGCCTACGAATTCTTCGTGATTGCCCAACACTGAGCCAAGGGGGAAGCAGAAAATGCGCGAATCGACTCTCTGGCTGTTCCACCTGCTGGCCGGCGCGGTGATGCTGGTAGTGCTGGGAGTCCACTTCGGAGTGATGCACCTGGGCGAGGCCCATGAGCAAGTGCTGACATTTACCAGCGTGAGCGCCCGCTCCGGCATGAGCTTCTACCTCGTCGTCTATCTGGTTCTGCTGGCGGCGGCCCTCTACCACGGCCTTTACGGCTTCCGCTCGATTGTTTTCGAACTCTCGTTCGTCGGACCCGGGGCGCGCAAAACGATCAACGTGCTGCTGGTGCTGGGCGGATGGGTCTTCTTCTTCTATGGCGCGTATGCGATAATCGCCGGTTTCGTCGGCTGAAAGGGGTCGCTCGACATGGCTGCCGAAAATACAAGCGTGAAGAAAAAATACGAAGGCCGGGAAATCGAGCTCAGGCTTCTGCGCTTCGACCCGGACAGCGGCCGGCCGCCGAGGCTGCAGAGCTACCGGCTCCAGCTCGAACACGGCATGACTGTGCTGGATGCGGTGATGAAGCTCAAGGAAACCCAGGACCCCACCATTTCCTACCGGAAAAGCTGCCGGATGGGTATCTGCGGCAGTTGCGCGATGATGGTGAACGGCTTCCCCAGGCTCACCTGCCAGACCCAGGTGACGGAGCTGGGCACGGACGTGATCGAGGTCCGGCCCCTGGCCAACTACCCGATACTGCGCGACCTGGTGGCGGACTTACGGGAATTCCTGCAGAAGCACGAAAGCATCAGGCCCTACCTCATCCGCAAAGACAGCGCGGAACTGGACCGGCCCACCGGCGAGTTCTGTCAGAGTCCCGAGGAGCTGGAGCGCTACCTGCAGTTCGCCTACTGCATTAAATGCGGGGCCTGCCTGTCCGCCTGTCCGACCAACGCCACGGATGAAGCGTTCACCGGTCCGCAGGCTCTGGCCGCGGCCTATCGTTACGTGGCCGACAGCCGCGACGAGGGGCTGACCGAAAGGCTCGAAGCGGTCGACGGGCCGCACGGGGTCTTTCGCTGCCATTACGCCGGCGCCTGCAGCGAGGCCTGCCCCAAGGGCGTAGACCCCTCGCTGGGGATCCAGCGGCTCAAGCGGGAGCTATTCAAATACCGGGTGCTCGGCCGCGGCAAGGAGCCTGCCGGACTGGCCCGTACCCCGGCGGATGCGAAGCGGCGTGACGGCAGTCCCGAGGCTCCACCCAAGACCGTTTGACTCCGGCCCGGGGCGGCCGTCTGTCCCGGCCGGGGCTGTCCCGAAGACCGCAGCCAAGGAGGCAGCGCTCGCCGTATCTCTTGTAAGGTATAGTATTTATAAGTTCAGGTGTTCTTGCGGAGCGGGAGTCGGCATTATTGGACCTCCTCCGGTTTGTCTTGACTGATTACTTCAGATTTCGCATTATAAGTATACGGGCGACGTCGTCGTGACCTTCCTGCTGATTTCGACGAACCCGCGCATCGTTATTCCCCGCCTCCAGACCGACCGTGCCGCTCGGG
>JAZDIG010000047.1:0-7868 GCA_043805105.1 Candidatus Glassiibacteriota bacterium
GAGCGACCGCGTGATTTTCGAACAGTACCCGGTGGTGGGCTACAACTTCCGGATGACCGACCTGCAGGCCGCCCTGGGCGTCGCCCAGCTCGACAAGCTGGCGGGCCTGCTGGCCGAGAGGCGGCGTCTGGCCCAACGCTATACGCAAGTCTTCCAGGGATCGCCGAACCTGATGACTCCCTTCGTACCGGAATATTCCGGCCACAATTTCCAGTCCTACCTGCTCCGGCTGGCTCCTTCCTGTCCGATTGGCCGGAACGAGCTGATGCAGAAACTCCTGGACCGGGGAATCGCCACCCGCCGGGGAGTCATGTGCGCGCACCTGGAGCCCTGCTACCGGAATCTCGGCCGCAAAACCGACCTGACGCACTCCGAGGCGGCCTCGGCCGAAACCCTGGTTATCCCTCTCTTTCCGGGCCTGAGCCGGGACGATCAGGACCGGGTAAGCGAAAGCATTCTCGAACTGACCTCGCGGAGCTGAAATTGCAGACCGTCGAACCGGGGAAACACCAGCTCATCACCGATGACGTGGTTATCGGGCCGGGCGCCAGGGTCTTCAATTTCGTCAACCTCTACGGCTGCCGGATCGGCGCGAACACCAAAGTCGGCTCGTTCGTGGAAATCCAGAAAAACGCCGTTATCGGCGACAACTGCAAAATTTCGTCGCACACTTTTATCTGCGAGGGAGTCACGGTCCAGGACGATGTGTTCGTGGGGCACAACGTGTCCTTCATCAACGACAAGTACCCCAGGAGCACTGTCGAAGCCGGCGGCCTGCAGACCGAAGACGACTGGCAAGTGGTGCCCACCCTGGTTAAAAAGGGCGCGTCTATCGGCACCAGCACCACCGTTCTGTGCGGCCTGACGATCGGCGCGGGGGCGATAGTAGGCGCCGGCAGCGTGGTCACCCGGGACGTGGCGGACGGCGCGGTGGTGGCCGGCAATCCCGCCCGCTTCCTGCGCTGGGCCAGGGAAACAAAAAAATAATTTAACGGCAAGCAGGTGAGCCAATGCTGGTTTCAGTCGTCATCCCGGTCTTCAACGAACAGGAAATTCTGCCGCTATTTTTCAGCAGGCTTTGCGAAGTACTGGGCGCCGATCGCGATACCGACTACGAAGTGATATTCATCGACGACGGTTCGCGGGACTCGTCTTTCCGTCTGCTGGAAGAATTCGCGGCCGGGAATCATCCATTTGCGGTGCGGGTAATCAAGCTGGCCCGCAATGCGGGAGCGCACCCGGCGATTCTGGCCGCATTCAACCGCTGCCGCGGCGATGCGGCCATCGACTTCGCCGCCGACCTGCAGTGCCCGGTGGAGTCGATCCCGCGGATGGCGGCAAAGTTCAGGGAAGGCTTCGAGGTGGTCTGGGGCATCCGTAAAGAACGCCGCGACCCGCTTCTGACGAGAGTCATGGCCGGTGTGTTTTACTATCTGCTGAGACTGCTGGTCAAGGAAGAGCTAAGAATGAATAACGTCGAAACCTTCCTGATCGGCCGGAAAGTAATCGACTACCTGAATTCGTTCAGAGAAAAGAACACCAACGTCCTCATTCTGGTCAAGAGCCTGGGGTTCAGCCAGGCCGAAGTCCTGGTCGAAAGAGGCAGACGGCTCCACGGGAAGTCTCGCTGGTCGCTGGCCAAGAAAATCAAACTGTTTCTGGACACCCTGCTGTCGTTCTCTTATCTGCCCATTCGATTCATCTCGCTGCTCGGGATCCTGGTCAGCCTTGCCGGTTTCGTCCTGGCCGCCCAGCAGATAATCGAGAAGCTGGCCGGCGCCGCGAAACCGGCAGGCTGGACTTACCTGGTGGTGCTGATACTGGTCCTGTCGGGAATCCAGATGCTGATGCTGGGCCTGTTGGGTGAATACCTCTGGCGGGCCATGTCCCAGCTCAGCACCCGGCCCGAAGTGGTGATCGACCGGCTGGTGGGTTTCGAAACAGGAGAGGACAGTACCGGGAATAATTCCGCGCATAGGAAGGATGGATCATGATCAAGGTCGGTGTTATCGGATTCGGTTACTGGGGGCCGATAGTGTGCCGCAACGTGAGCAGCACACCGGGATTGAAACTGCAGGCGATCTGCGATTTGCAGGAAAAACTGCGGAGTAAAGCCTCTCTGCTTTTCCCGAGCGCCAGGGTCGTCTCCACGGCGAAGGAGCTGATCGAGGACCCTGAAATCGACGTGGTGGCCGTGGTCACGCCGGTTTCCACCCACTATGAACTTGCCCGGGCTGCGCTTTCGGCAGGCAAACACGTTTTCGTCGAAAAGCCGTTCACTTTTGACACGGATCAGGCCCGGAAACTTATCGATCTGGCCGGGTCCCGGGGTCTGACGATCATGGTCGACCACACTTTTCTGTTCACCGGCGCGGTGCGGAAAATGAAGGAGCTGCTGGATGCCGGCGAGCTCGGCAGGCTCTACTATTATGACTCGGTCAGGATCAACCTCGGCCTCCTGCAGCACGACATCAACGTGATCTGGGACCTGGCGCCCCACGACCTGTCGATCATGAACTTTCTGCTGGCGCAGAAACCCCTGGCGCTCTGCGCCCATGGGGCCAGCCATTTCAACCGGAAGATCGAGGACGTGGCCTATCTGATCCTCTACTTTCCGAACGACCTGATTGCCCATTTCCACCTCAACTGGCTCAGCCCCTCCAAAATCCGCAGCACCATAATCGGCGGCGAAAAGAAAATGCTCCACTGGGATGACCTCGACCAGGAAAACAAGATCAAGATATACGACAAGGGAGTGGACATGGTCGACAAGGAGGGGGTTTACGAAATGCTCTACAACTACCGGATGGGCGACATGTGGGCTCCCCGGATCGGCAGCGATGAGGCGCTCAGGACGGAGATGCTGTATTTCAGGGACTGCCTGGAGAAAGGCGAGAAACCGTTCAACGACGGGGAAGCGGGACTGAGGGTGGTGGAGCTGCTGGAGACTTCGAACCAGTCCCTGAAAGCTGGCGGCAGGACAATCGAACTTTAATCCGGGAGAACCTCAGGGTTGCACGGCAATCCGCTTCCAATCGACGGCCGGCTCTGCCTGGTCGCCGGCGGGGCCGGCTTCATCGGCTCGCACCTGGTGGACAGGCTCTGCGCCTCCGGCGCCCGGGTCCGGGTCCTGGACAACTTCGCCACCGGCAAGCCGGAAAACCTCTCCCGGCACCAAGACCGGGAAGGCTTCGAGCTGGTCGAGGGCTCGATCCTCGACAAGGAGACAGTCCGCCGGGTAATGGCCCGGGCCGACTTCGTCTTTAACCTCGCCTGCCTGGGCGTGCGCCACTCGATCCTTTTCCCCGAGGAAAATCACCGGGTCAATGCCCAGGGCAGCTTGCTCCTCCTGGAAGCCGCCCGGGAAAATCCCGCTCTCCAGGCTTTCATCCAGGTCTCCTCCAGCGAAGTTTACGGCAGTTCCCGCGCCGACCGGATGGACGAAAACCACCCCACTTTCCCACATACGGTTTACGGGGCGAGCAAGCTGGCCGGCGAGGCCTATGCCCGCGCCTATCACCTGACTTACGGCCTGCCCGCGGTAATAATCAGGCCTTTCAATGTTTTCGGGCCGCGCAGCCACTTCGAGGGCGATGCCGGGGAGATGATCCCCAAAAGCGTGCTGCGGGCGCTGACACGTCATCCGATCCTAATTTTCGGCGACGGCGGCCAGGAGCGCGACTTCACCTACGTCAACGATACGGCGGCCGCGATCGTCGAAATCGCCGAATCGGGAGCTTTCCCCGGCGAAACCGTCAATATCGGCAGCGGCAGTTCCATTACCATCCGCCGTCTCGCCGAAAAAATCGTCGAACTGGCCCCGGACACCAATGCGGGCATTCAATATACGGAGGCCCGGCCGGGAGACGTCCGGCGTCTGCTGTGCAACATGGATAAACTAACCGCCCGCACCGGATTCAAGCCGCAGGTGTCCCTGGCCGAGGGCCTGAAAAAAGTGATCGGCTGGTTCCGGGAAAACGAAGACCGGCTGGATGACTGGTTCCGCAGTGACACTGGGAAAAACTGGCAGTAGATTCAACCGGTTTTCCGGCCGAGACGGGGACTCAGGATACCCACCAGCAGGAGAGCGCTAACCGCAGCCAGAGCGCCCGCCAGCGGAAGATCGCGGCCCAGCCGCAAACGGATTCCCGGGGCGGCGGCAGCCAGCGAGCGCGGCACCTCTGTGTAAAAGCCGAGATCAAGCTGCCAGCCCTGCTCCAGCCGGGACGAAGCCCGCCGGAAATCCGGAACCGGCACACCCGGCTCAGTCAGCCTGATCCGTCCATCCGGACCGCGGCCTGGAACTTTCCAGGGACCGAACCAGGTTTTTTTTATGTCCTCCGCCAGCCGCTCATTCGAAACCAGACCGACCTCGACCTCCACCTCTCCGCTGGTCCTTTGCTCGACGCTCAGCCTCGGCTGTCTCCCCTCCACCCGGACAGTGTTCCCGAATTCGAACCTCTGAGGGCCGGGCTGGAGTCCATGCAGCGGCAGCGCGGCAATTATTTCACCCGAGCCCGGCTCGGCCGGCCAGCTCACCCGCACGACCACTGAATCTCTATCCACCGGCACTCCCTCGAGCTCCAGCCAGATGGATACAGCCGTAAAGCTTGTGAAATCGAGATTCAGCTCCTGGTCCAGGCTGCCTCCGCAATCGCCGAGCCGGACAACGGAATCCGGCTCGCTCTGATACCCGCCGATAAACTGAAGCTCCGCCCGGCGGGAAGAGGCCGGATTCGTCCGGTCCCTATCTTTGATCACCCCCGCCAGCGGCAGCAGAATCAGCACGGCCAGCAGCCCGTAAACCACCGCCCCGCCCGTTCCCGACCACCGCTTCCAAAAGGCCTGCACCGAGCCGGCATTCCGGAACCAGACCAGCAGAGCGAACAGCAGTGAGCTGGCCATGAAGAGCAGGTTGAACGTGCGCAAAAGGACGAACTGCGAAACCACCGGTTCGGTAAGCATGGTGTAGGCCGGTATGCTGGAAAAAAAAGCCGGGTGCAGCGGTTTGAACAGGCCCGCTTGAAGGCTTTGCTGGGGCAGTACCCGCAGCACGAACAGTGTGGTCAGATTGAGCGCCGCCACCGGCCAGAACCGCGGGTGCCGGACCAGCCAGATTATGACCAGCGGACTGATCCAGACCCAGTAACGGAACCCCACCGGGTTGAAAGCGAAAACGATCAGGCCGGGTACGAGAAAGGCGGCGAGATAACTGTCCAGGTCGGTTTCTTCCGGCCGGGAGCGGCGGTAAAGATATACCAGATACGCTGAGTAAGTCAAAATCAGGCCGGTCTTACGGATCAGGTTTTTGACCGCCAGGCCCGGGTCCACCATCATTTCCCCCGGACCTATGGCGATAGCCATCGGATCAATCCCCAGAAGCCCGTAAAAAGCCGCCGCCGCCAGCAAAGTCAACACCCCGGCCAGGACAGCCAGCTTCAGCCGTCCGGCCAGATCTCTCCGGGCGGCCAGAACGAGCGGCGGAATAATCAGGAGGGGAAACAGCTTGGTGAAAGCGCCGAGCACGAGCAGCACCAGCGCCGCGCCCGGCCGGCGGGCAACCGCTGCGGCAAGCGCCGCCGTCAGCCAGAGGGCCACGAAAATGTCGATTGCGCCGTGGGCGAACACCGAATGCAGGACGGCCGGATTGACGGCCCAGAGAATAGCGGCCGTCAGCTTGTCCTGGCGACTCTCCACCAGCCGCATCAGCAGAAAGAGTACCGTCAGGTCGGCCGCCAGCAGACCGGTCTTGAGCAGGAAGAGGTTGCGGTACAGATGATTGGAGGCCGGACCGTCGAGCAGAAAATAAATCCAGTTTTCAAAGGGCCTGGCCGAGTAGATGAACGGCTTGGCGCTCTCCAGCCACGACGACAGGTCCGCTGAAAAGAGCCCGCCCAGCTTCATGAACGGCCACAGCAGCAGATATACGACCGGCGGAAAGTAAAAAGCCATCACCTCCGGGTCGAAGGCTGTCCGGCCGTAACGGCTGAACAGGTCCGCCACGTGGCCGATCACCAGCAGGTCGAAGTGCAGGGTGAAAGGCATGATCGCCAGCCGGATCAGCGCACCCGCCAGGACGACCCTGATCAGGAGACTGTTCCGGCTGTCGAGAGAGGAACCGGCCGGCGGCATCTGGATTGGCCCTGTCGGAGAGAAGTTAAAAGCCCCGAGCGCGTATTTATCAAGAAGCTGCGAGCAGTCCGGCCACCTTGCGGCTCAAGCCTTCCAGGAACCGGCGGTCCCGGTCGGTGAAGGGCGACAGGCGGTGGCTGTCGATATCGATCTCCCCCACCACTATTCCATCCCGGAAGACCGGCACCACGATTTCGGCTTTCACTTCGGCCGAACAGGAAAGGTAGTTAGACTGGGCACTCACGTCCTGCACCACGAATGTCTCTCCCCTTTGGGCGGCCTGGCCGCAGATACCCCTGCCGAAAGGGATCCGAGTATGCTCGGTCGGCGCGCCGGCATAGGGGCCCAGAGCCAGCTCGCGATTATCCGCAACGATGTAAAAACCGACCCAGTCGTAATGCGCTATTTCAGCGCGCAGAAGATCGCAGACTTCGGCAAGCTTGGCCTCGGCGCCGCCTTTTCCGCCCAGAATTCCGTCGATCCGCTTTTCGACCGTATTGAAATCCGGCATCCGCACTCCGCTCGTCTCAGCCGACTTTCTCCAGGCATTCTTTCAGCGATTCGCAGACGTATTCGACTTCTTCCTCGGTGATATCCGCGCAGAGCGGCAGGGATAGAATCCTCGGCGCGGCCTGTTCAGCCGCGGGGAACGACCCCGGGCCGTAGCCCAGGTATTCGAAGGCTTTCTGCCGGTGCACCGGGATCGGGTAATGGATGCCTGTGGCCACGCCCCTTTCACTTAGCAGCCCGATCAGCCGTTCGCGCTCGGGCACCTGCACCACGAAAAGGTGATAGACGTGCCTGGCCCCGGCCGGTTCCACCGGCAGCATCAGGCCGGCGCCGGCCAGCCGCCTGCGGTAGAGGGCCGCCCGCTCGCGGCGGATCTCGTTCCAGCGGTCGAGGCAGCCGAGCTTGATACTTAAAAGCGCTCCTTTAAGCGCATCCATCCGGTAGTTGAAGCCGACATAATCGTGGTAATATTTTTTCGCCGACCCGTGGTCGCGCAGCAGCAGCATCTTTTCGTAAAGCCCGGTGTCATTGGTGGTCACGGCACCGGCATCGCCCAGGGCGCCCAGATTTTTGCCGGGGTAGAAGCTGAACGCGGCCGCCCGGCCGAATCCGCCGACCCGCCTGCCCTTGTATTCAGTGCCGTGCGCCTGGGCCGCATCCTCAATCACCGCCAGCCCGTTCCTGTCGGCCACCTTTAGAATCTCGTCCATCGGCGCGGGAGCGCCGTAAAGATGCACCGGAATGATTGCCCGGGTCCTGGAAGTAACGGCTGCCTCGATCCGGCCCGGGTCCAGCAGGTAGGTGTCGGGGTCCATGTCCACCAGCACCGGCCTGGCTCCGCTGTGGACGATTGCCTCCACCGTGGCGATGAAAGTATTGGTCACCGTGATCACTTCATCGCCCGGTCCGATACCGCAGGCGGCCAGCGCCAGATGCAGGGCGGTGGTGCCGCTGGAGGTGCCCAGGCAGTAGCGGGTGCCTTGGTAGCCGGCGAACTCCTGCTCGAATTTCTTCACTTCAGCACCCAGGATAAACCCGCCGCTGTCCACTACCCTTTCGAATGCCTGCAGGTACTGGCTCTTGAGGGCCTGGTTCTGCCGGGCCAGATTCATGAATGGCACTTTCATCTTGGTCATTCCGCAGTCCTTTAGTTTTCCGGTTCAAATCCGTTAGCCAGCAGGGGAAAAGTTAAACTGCAAAAACTATGCGAGCAAGGGTCAAGGGGC